>CAXNFO010000041.1:0-9499 GCA_964201395.1 Limnohabitans sp. | reverse complement strand
TTTGCGCAAACCAACGACCAAGGGGCGCTGAAACTCAATGGACAAATCACATCGGCAACTTGTCAATTTGTGATGTCAGAGAGCAACGTCCTTGACAGCAACACCATCGCCAACGCCAATTCGTCACTGACCATGAAATTGGGCACGGTGCCCTTGACCACGGCCCAGGCCGCTGCGGTGGGCGCCACCTTTGGCCCGGCCAAAACCGTTTACTTTTTCACCAAGTCATCTGCAGCTTCTCTCCCTGCTGATTTCAGTTGTTCGGGTGGACAGGCCTTTGACGTTGGATTGACCTTGCCATCTGACAAAATTTTGAACACAGGCAGCCAAACCTTGCTGTTGAGCAATGGCACGGTTGACAGCGGCGCTGTGGGCGGGGTGGCTTTGTCCCTCAAGTCAACCATGGCCTCTACTTTTTTTCACAATGGCGCATTCGCAGGAACTACCCCCCTGAATTTGACCAAGGGCGGCCCTTTTGGGGTTTTGCTGTCTGGTAACAACAACCTCACCGATGCCTTGGCCAATTTGGGCAATGGGCGCGTATATGGTCTGACATCTCAATTTGTCAAAACATCCAACACGGTGACTGCAGGCGCTTATGCAGCCACCATCGTGGTCAACATGTGGTGGCGCTGAAACGCATGCCTTGCTGGCCGGTTTTTCGCTGGACACCCCCCAACGCCCAAGCACATGCAGGCATGCTGCGCCGCCTGACCATGGCCGCATTTGCCCTGACTTGTCTGTTGGGCCAACCAGCCAGGGCGCAGATCGATGTCTCTTCCATTCCGGCCTACCTGGCGGTGGTTGGCGCTATCCGCCAAAGCGCCTGCACCTCGCCCTTGATGGCGGGCGACAACCTGGGGGCTTATGTGTTCAATTTGCCGGCACTGCAAACCACCTTGATGTTGAACACGGCTTTCAGCCCGGTGGCACCGGTGCCCTTGCGCTTGAGCCCCATGGGCCAGAACACAGGCTGCCAGGGTGTGGTGGCTGGCATGCCCACCCAACTCAGTTTCGATGGCAGCACCGCACCGGTGCTGCCTTTGAGTGGCTTGTTGCGCAACACCGCCACCTTGCGACCGGCGCAAAACGTGTTGGTGCAAGTGGGCTTGATCAGCGCCGAGGGCATGTTCACCCCCCTGGACCTGAACCGACCGCAGCGGCTGAACCAAGTGTTGAACAACCCCGGCAGCCCAGCGTCGGCGGGTCTGTCGCTGGGCGTGCGTTATGTGGCGGCGCGCTATGTGCCGCAGCAATGGACCGGACTGGTCAATGCCAACGACGGCTCGCTGGACGTGACCGCTGGCAATGTGTCGGTCTATCTGCCCTTTGTGGTGGAGCACAAATGAACGCCGCCCACGCTTTGACGCTTGCGCCCCACAGTGTGGGGGAAATAAACAGCTATTTTCACCGCCACGGCGATCTGCCACAGGCGGGTGAAACGCATCGAAAAGCATCCATTCAACCCACCCAGGAGGATCACCCACCCGCCTAAAGTTTGACGCTTAGCCCGCGCAGGTAATGCTTTTGCTGATCTTGTGCCACGGCCCGTGCTTGGATTCAATGGAGTCCAAAGCGGTGTGCACCACACCGCACCGCACAACAGGGAGTGGACATGAACAGCCAAAACAACACACGGCGCTGGGCCCAAGTGGCATTGACCGCCCTCGCAACCGCCGCAGTCTGCAGCGCACACGCCCAACGGGGTGTGCTTGAAATTCACGGCGTGTTGACTTCCCCGAGTTGCCTGGTTGGCGTGCAGTCCTTGCAACGCTGGCAAGGGCAAACCCAGGTGAGTGGCCAGGCCTGCGGCCTGAGCACGGGAGCTGGCAATGCCTTGTCCACCGCGGCCATCGCCCACATTTCAGAAGAACGCCAGGCCGTGCCCCACAGCACGGCCGATGCCAAACGCCTGTTCACCCTCAGCTACCGCTGAGCCCCTGGCAGGCGCGAAACGGTTCTTCTGGTTGGGGCGGGCCACTTCAACCACCGAGAAGACCATGATGTACCCCAGCTTCACCCCCAACCTGACCCACGCCCTGCTCCAAGCCTTGCTCACCCTCGCCCAGCCGTCCCGGCGCTGGCTGGCCACTTTGCGCCGCCTGCATCCGGCCTGGTTGGTGCTGCCCTGCCTGTGGGCCTGGGCAGGTGCTCAGGCAGACATGATCATTGACACCACCCGCGTCATTTACCCCGAAGCGCGGCGTGAGGTGACGTTCAGGATCACCAATGTGTCCAAAGACAAACCCGCCTTTGTGCAAATGTGGCTTGACGACGGCAACGCGGCCTCGTCGCCCGAAGACTCGGTCACGCCCTTCAACCTCTCACCACCGGTGGCCCGTCTGCGCGCCGACGGTGCCCAGGTGGTGCGCTTGGTCTACACCGGCGAGCCCTTGCCCGTCGACCGTGAAAGCGTTTTTTACTTCAACATGCTTGAGGTGCCGCAAAAGTCGGCCGAAGAAAACAAGCTGGTGTTTGCGGTGCGCACCCGCATCAAGGTGTTTTTCCGGCCCAAGGCTTTGCGCGGTGACCCCAACCAAATGATGAACCAAGCCAGCTGGAAGATCACCCAAAAAGACGGCAATTGGGTTGCCGAGGGCACCAACCCCACGCCGTACCACATGTCGTTTTTCAACGTGAGCCTGGGCCAAGGCGGTACTTTTTCGTCCACTTTCGATGGCGGCATGCTGCCCCCCCTGGGCAAGGGCACGGTGGTGTTGGGCGAGGTGGACAAATTCGTTCCTGCATTCAACAAAATCAAGGTGGAGTTTGTCAGCGACTACGGTGGCCCCATACCGGTTGAGTTTGCCCTCAACACCGGCCCCTGATCCCCCCCGACTGCACTGCTTTGACCACCACCATGGGGCTTGTTGCCAAAACAGCCGGGGCTTGGTGTGCGCTGTGGGCCTTGGCCGGCAGCGCGCCGTGGGCGCAGGCCGCCGACACCAGCCTGGACAACCAACCCCTGGGCATGCGCGCCCGCGTCGAGATCAGCACCCACCAACCCGGACCCAGCACGGGGGTGGTGCTGCGCTTGCAAGGACACGCCTTTCAGGGCCAAACGGTGGAGTTGACGCAAAACGGGTTGGTGTTTTTTGAGCAGCGGCTCAGCGAGGGGCCCTTTTTGATCGATGACTTGCGCCCCTTCAACCCCATCAGCCCGGTCAGCCTGCGCCTGCGCACCCCGCAGCAAGCCGATGGGGCGATACAACTGCCCCTGCTGCCGCAACAAAAACAAGTGCTCAGCAGCCAACGGCCCGAGCTGATGGCCCCGGTGCCCGTGCCCCAAGCACCGCCCCCCGCCCCCAAACCCGCCGCCGATGACGGCGAGTTTGAATTCGACACCGACTTTTTGCGCGGCAAAGCCTTTCGCAACCTGGACCGCAATGCGGTGAACCAACTGGGCCGGGCGCGCCCGGGCAACATCGATGTGGACGTTGTCCGCAACGACAGCTTGGTGGCCAAAACCCTGGTGAACTTCACCGCCCCGCCCGGTGGCGGCGGCGCGCGCGCTTGCATCACGCCCGAGCTGTTTGTGCAACTTGGCGTCAAGCCCGAGCACATCAGCCCCGCTGGGGTGCAACTGAACCAAACCAAGGCCGACGCCAAGCCCAGCGCCCCAGCGGCCTGCCTGTACATCGACCAATGGGTGGCTGGTGCGCTGGAGGATTACGACCCCTCCGAGCTGCGCCTGAGCCTGACCATCCCCCAGGCCTTTTTGAGCCGGCGCGCGCTCAACTCGGTGCCCCCAGGCTTGCTCACCCGTGGCGAAAACGCGGGCTACGCCAACTACAACTTCAACTACTTTCAAGCCGCGCAATCGAACTCGTCGTTTTTGGGGCTGAACTCGGGCATCAACCTGCAAGGCTGGCAGGTGCGCCACACCAGCTACCTCAGCCACAGCAACACCGAGGGGTCGGGCAGCGTTCAGCAATATGTGGCGGGCGAAACCTTTGTGCGCCGCCCCCTCATCGATTGGCGCGCCACCCTGGCCTTGGGCGAAATTATCAGCACCAGCCCCATTGTGGGCAGCGTGCCGGTGCGCGGGCTGCGCCTGTCCTCCGAAGAAGGCCTGATGGGCGACGACGAGCGCGTCTTTCGCCCGGTGGTGCGCGGCGTGGCCCGCAGCAACGCGCGGGTGCGGGTGCTGCAAAACAACGCGGTATTTTTTGAACAAACCGTGCCCCCCGGCCCATTTGAATTTGCCGACCTCAATCCCCCAGCGGCAGTGGGCGACTTGCAGGTGCAAGTCACCGAGGCCGACGGCACGGTGCAAAGCTTTTTGGTGCCCTACAGCCTGAGCGCGGGCAAGCTCAAACCCGGCTCTTACCGCTACAGCTTGTCAACGGGCAACTTTCGCAACGCCGGCAACGTCACCGAAACACCGGTGCTGCAAGCCTTTTTGCGCTACGGTCTGGACGGCTGGCCCACGCCCGGCGTGGAGTGGCTGACCACCACCAATTACAACAACATGGGCTTGCAAGCCGCCTTCAACCAGGCCTGGGGCACATTGGCCTTCAACCGCTTGCAGTCGCAAGGGCTGGGCGCCGTGCCCAGCGCGGGCCAGTCTTACGCGGTGAACTACGTGGCACCAGCGCTGGGCCCGGTGAATGTGTATGCCGGCATCAGCGGGCAAAGCCTGGGTTATTTGTCGCCCATCACCGCCTTGACCAACAGCAACGCCGACCCCTACAACCCCTTGAGCCCCAAAAACAGCCTGTTTGTCAGCCTGGGCCTGAACCTGGGCCAATGGGGCGCTGTGTCTTTGGGGGCGGTGGAGCAAAACACCTGGACCGACAACACCCAAACCCACCAATACCGCTTGTCTTACAGCGTTTACACCAGGGCCATGAGTTTGTTTTTCAGCGTGGACCAAACCACCTACGCCGACGGGCGCAAACCGCTGGAGAGCACGAGCGTGTCGGCCTCCATCCCCCTGGGTGTGGGCAGCATGCGGGGCAGCGTGCGCGCCAGCCACAACCAGTTTGGCAGCATGACGCCGACCCAATCGCTGTCGTTCAACGGATTTCACCAGGACAGCCAAGTGGGCTTTAACCTGAACCAGTCGCAAACCGGCGCCAACAGCAGCACCAGCGCGTCCATCAGCCGGCAACACGCTTACGGCAACGCAAGCGCCAGCTACTCCACCAGCAACACCGGCAGCGAACAATCGGGCATGTCGGCCAGCGGCGGCTTGGTGGTGCACCGCGGCGGCTTGATATTGGCGCCGACCTTGGGCGACACCTTTGCCATTGTCGAAGTGCCCAAGGGCGAAGGCGCGGGGGTGCTGGGCAGCCAAGCCCGCATCAACAGCCGGGGCTATGGCGTGGTGCCTTACCTCTCGCCTTATTTCCTGAACGATGTGCAAATCAGCCTAGAAGGCGCCTCCAATGAGCTGGAGGTGGAAAACGCCAGCCAAAAAGTGGCGCCGGTGGAGGGGTCTATCGTGCGCCTGAAGTTCAGCGCCAACTCAGGGCGGCCTTTGTTGATTGTGTTGCAAGCCAGCAGCGGCGCCCGGGTGCCCATTGGCGCCACTGTGATCGACGCCGCTGGCAACGAGGTGGGCACCGTGGGCCAAGGCAGCCGTGCCTTGGTGCGGGTGCAAACCAACAAAGACCGCCTGAAAGTGGTGTGGGGCGACAAACCCGACGAAACCTGCTGGATGGTTTATGCCTTGGGTGAGAAACAAATGGCCAACACCACCGGATTTACCCATTTGAAACTGCGGTGTGAGGTGACGGGCGGAAAAGAAGCCACGGCGCAAACCGCGCCAACCATTAAATGACCCGGATATTGCAATGAAGCTGTTTTTAAGTTTGGTGTTATTCGGGTTTTGTCAGTTTGCTTTTGGGGCGGTCTCACTCGTTGTTAAAAATGCAAATATCACATCTCAATGTATCCTGCTTGATGCCGACATAGTTAAGACTTCAAACACCAGCAGCACCGTCACATACACATTCACCCATACGATTGAAGCGACCCCTACGTCATTTCTCACAATCTTTCCACAATGCTTTGTCCAATTCAGCCCGAATACGATAACAAACAATATAGCGGGGGGGTGGAAATTTCAAGCCGCAAAACTAGACGACATTAAATTCTCACTCAATAACTTAGGTTGTGGAACCACCTCGTTGAACGTACCGGCACCTAACCTCTCAAATAACCGTACTGGATTCCTCAATTCCGTTTTGGTCCGCGCAACAAGTCCTTTTGATGCTTCTTGCCTGTTATCTTATTCAATAACTTTAGTTGCAGACCCCAACTCGTCCAAAGGCACTCATACATTAAATCCATTGATCAATGTTGGAATGCGAAATGCCAATGTAACTCCTACTTTTGATGGCGCCTCGATAGACAATTCTCTTGGCTCAGTGACACCCGATCCCGCCCCTCAAAGCACTTGCAGTTTGTCGGTTCCCTCTAATCTCTCATTAGGCAAGGCCAAGCCCGATGCTTGGCGTGATACCCCTGGTGACACTTCGCGAGTAAATGCTACCAATTTCAATATCGCTGTCAATTGCTCACAAAAACTGACCACAACTTTCACCCCCAAAGTGAACATGCGCTTTGAAAAACCAAATTCCACTTCATGTTTTGCTGACAATGAACTTACAAGCGCCGACGCCACAAACGCGACTATTGAGATCATTCGCACAGTAGGAGGAGTCGCCACCCCCATTTGCCCGGCTACTAGCACTACTCCAACCACCTTGGCATTCACTGCCTACAACCCCACTTCCACTCAGCTTTACTCCGACAGCATCACCTTGCAGGCAGCTTTTCGCGGTCCATCTGGTTTTAGTAAACCTAGGACAGGGCCTTTCAGCACAAGAGTGACTTTCACCGTCAAATACGAATGAAGAAGGTTCTACCCGTCAGAAGGCCAAAGGCCTGCCCTACACGCGGTATGTCCGGATGCTGCTGGAAAACGACTTGGCGAAGTCGAACTGAGGGCTTGGGTGGGGGCGTGACTTATCAAGCAGCCAATCCTTTAGGAGCCAGCGCAGGGTTTTTTTTAGCCACTGTGAGCGACGCCGCTGGCAACGAGGTGGGCACGGTCGGCCAAGGCAGCCGTGCCTTGGTGCGGGTGCAAACCAACAAAGACCGCCTGAAAGTGGTGTGGGGCGACAAACCCGACGAAACCTGCTGGCTAGATTACGCCTTGGACGAGAAACAAACCGCCAATGCCAGTGGATTTACCCATTTGAAACTGCGGTGTGAGGTGACGGGCGGAAAAGAAGCCACGGCGCAAACCGCGCCCAACATGAAATAACCAGGATATTCAAATGAGCCTAGTGTTGCGTTTTGTATCAGAGGTCCAAAAATGATGTGTCAATCACCCAATTCAATTGTCAACCGTCAAAATCCCTTACCCCGTTGGGTGATTTGGGCATTTTTCATTGTCTTGGGCTGTTTAGCGAATCACAGTCATGCACAGGGTTGCACCCAAAATCAAACTTTGTCCAATGCCACATCACTGAACTCCAGTTACCTGATCAGCTCTTCGGCCAGAAATAGAACCATTTTCAGTGCAGAGGGTATTTTTGTTTTGGACTGTACAGGCTTCTCTGCACAAATGCCAATACCGAACATCAAACTCTTCCTTATACCCACCATGTTGGCACAGAAACCCACGCTGTCGTCTAGTTCTCCCATTGCAGCAAAAACCACCTTCGTTATCAACTGCCAGTTCAACTTTATTTGTTTTGATGCCACAGAAAATGCCGTTGTCGATGCTGAAGATCCCGATCCAGGCATCAACGGCACCTTGGACATATTTATCAGTGGTGTGGACAGCACAGGCAAGCAATGCTTCTCATCGGGACAACTGGTTCTTACCAACCTGAATCCCGGAGTTTTACTCACATCCGGTGGAATGACGACATCTTCTTGCGTGAGATTTATTGTTAAAGCATTGCTAACGTTGACACAAACTAAAGCACTTACTTTGAAAAACATCGCCTCTATTAAATTGAAAAGTCCACAGGGCGCAGTCCTTCAATTCTCTATTGTAGAAACCCCTAGTAGTTTAGACATTGCAAGAGCGCCAGTCACCCTCAACGTCCAAAATGGCACATGCGCTGTTAAATTGTCGAATACATTGCTGTCTTTTGGTGTTTTAAAAACCAGCCAAATCAATGCTTTGGCAAATGGCGGTGTGGCCAAAACCTTGCCCTTTTCATTGGACATCGGCAATTGCATCGGCACTAGCTTGGGAAAGAACAAGATGCTCCGATGGATATTTGACGACCCCAGGCTAGGCGATTTCACACAAATGGACAACTCACCATTCGGGTCGGCCAAAGGCATTTCTGCGCAAATCATCGCCGATGCGAAGTTTGATTCCTCTGGCAATGCCATGGCGAGCAACATCATCACCAATGGGGAGAGATACATGGCTTCGGGTAAATCGGCTGACGTGCAAACATTGAGTTACAAAGTCAATATCATCAGAAACATCGATGCAGTGGTGGAGGGCGCGTTTTCCTCCAAAGCCACGGTTGTCTTGGATTACCAGTGAATATCAACACTTCCGTATCTCTGAGTGTGTAAAACGCTGCGACGTGTTGCGCTCAACCATGCGCCATATGTGGAAGGCTTAATTCCCCGATCGCTCCCGGTGGTGGTCGATCATATTGGGGTGAGGTGAGCTTGACTGAGGTGTTTTTGCAGGTCTTGAAAGTCCGCACTCAAGTCATGATTTGATGGCTTTCAGCTTTGGCGATGGGTCGCAGGGCGCGGTTTTTTTCCATCCTGACCAAGCCGTCGCGCGACATGGTTTTCAAGGTGCGTCACCCGTTGTTGGGCTTGCGGCAGGTCAGATCGGCCCATTCGCTGACGGACTACTGTTGTCTACACATTTTTATATCATTGATTCATGAAGTTCACTGGCTTCGAATGGGATGATGGGAACTGGCCCAAATGCGGCAAGCACGGTGTTACCCGCGAGGAAATTGAGCAATACTTTGTCTCTGCCAAGGTCGCACCCGATCTAAAACATTCCGTACTCGTTTTATGCATCTCAAAGAAGTACTACGCTATGAAGAAGGTTCCAACCCTTAAAACCGACCAGGAAGCAGAGGCCTTCTTGGATCAAGACCTGTCGAATTTGGATTTTTCGCAATTCAAACCCATGCGGTTTGAATTTGCCCCCAAGTCGGCTGCGCTGCAGTTGCGTCTTCCAGAGGCACTTCTACAAGGCGTGAAAGACCGCGCCCAGGCCAAGGGTGTGCCCTACACGCGGTATGTCCGGATGCTGCTGGAAAACGACTTGGCGAAGTCGAACTGAGGGTTTTAGGACATTTCATCTGACTAAGAACTAAGAACCACTTATATACGCGACCTGCCTGAATTTGACCTGGCCCGCCATCTTGAAACCGATGCCGATGTCGCCGAGTATTTGCGGCAGGTGCTGGAGGATGGCGACAGCTCTGAGTTGGCTGCGGCGCTTGAGCACATCGCCAAGGCGCGGGGCATTGACTCACGGCTAAACTAG
>CAXNFO010000040.1:0-9556 GCA_964201395.1 Limnohabitans sp. | reverse complement strand
TTGGCCCAACGCAAATGCCCCGCCATCGAGGGGTGCTTGGCCAGCGACAGTTGCAAGCGCTGCCACAGCTTGGGGCCCCCAACCAACGCCAACAAGGCGCAGGCCAAGATGATCAAGGACGAAAAACCATTTTCTTCAAACATGTGCTTCCCTTTCAGAAGCTTCTTTTGTATTTCATGAGGATGAAACAATGATGACGGTTCGACAATGGCTGCGCGGCTTGGGCGCCCAAGAGGATTTGAACTTTTTATTGACCAACCGAATCCCCCGCTTGGCCGTGACCCATTTCATGGGATGGTTCAGCCACATCCAAAACCCGTGGGTGTGCCGGGTATCTATTTATATATGGCGCTTGTTCACCGACATTGACCTCAGCGAAGCGCGGCAGCAAAAATTCACCAGCTTGCATGACTTTTTCATCCGCGAGCTCAAAGACGGGGCCAGGCCGGTGGACATGCGCACCCATATCTTGGCCAGCCCCTGCGACGGCATCTTGGGCAGTTGTGGCGAGGTCAAGGCCGGACAGGTTTTTCAAGCCAAAGGCTTTCCCTACGAACTGCAAGACTTGTTCGGCGAGGCCGCAGCGGCCAGCCCGTGGCTCGATGGGGTTTACGCCACCATCCGCATCACCTCTGCGATGTACCACCGCTTTCACGCGCCTTTCGATGGGCATTTGCACAGTGTGGACTACCTCAATGGCGACACCTGGAACGTCAACCCGATTGCGCTGCAGCGGGTGGAAAAGTTGTTTTGCAAAAACGAGCGCGCGGTCTTGCACATGCGCACCGCCGACGATCACCCCATCGCTTTGGTGCCCGTGGCCGCTATCTTGGTCGCCAGCATCCGCTTGCATGCCATCGACACGTTGTTGCACACCCGTTACAAAGGGCCGCACCGTTTTGACAGTGTGCATGGCTTTGTCAAAGGCCAAGAAATGGGCTGGTTTCAACACGGCTCGACCATTTTGGTCTTTGCGCCCAAAGGGTTTCAACTTTTTCCGGGCTTGGAAAACGGCAGCCCCTTGAAAATGGGTCAGGCCTTGATGACCTATCCAACCAGCCAATGAATCCTCTTGGTCGTCACAAAGAGCGCCATAGCGTCACGATAAGTTCTTAAAAGCTTCACACATTTTTCACGCATTTTCTCGAGACTGTGGGCGTCGTTTGATTCGATGTACTAACAGGAGTGGCAAATGCAAATCACCATCATTGGCAGCGGGTATGTGGGTCTGGTCACCGGAACTTGCTTGGCTGAATTGGGCAACGATGTGGTGTGCTTAGACTTGGCCGCGGACAAAATCCGCAGCCTCAACAGCGGCGTGGTGCCGATTTATGAACCCGGCCTGGACGATTTGGTGGTGCGCAACCTCAAGCAAGGCCGCTTGCAATTCACCACCGACACAGCCCAGGCCATTGGCCATGGTGATGTGATCTTCATTGCCGTGGGCACACCGCCCCAAGAAGACGGCAGCGCCGACCTGTCCTACGCCCTGAAAGCGGCCAGTGACATTGGCCGCTGGATGCGCACAGACAAAGTGGTGGTCAACAAATCCACGGTTCCCGTGGGCACGGCCGAGCGGGTGCAAGCAGCGATTGCCAGCGAATTGCAGCAAAGGGGCATTGACCTGGAAGGCAGCCCGACCAAAACCGGCCATGCACGTCTGCGTTGCGCCGTGGTCTCCAACCCCGAGTTTTTGAAAGAAGGCGCAGCGGTCGAGGATTTCATGCGCCCGGACCGCATTGTGCTCGGCGTGGCCAGCGATGACATGGGCCAATGGGCTTTGGGCCAAATGCGCAACCTGTACGCCCCCTTCAACCGCCACCATGAGCGCACTTTGGTGATGACGCAACGCTCGGCCGAGTTGACCAAGTACGCGGCCAACGCCATGCTGGCCACCCGGATTTCATTCATGAACGAATTGGCCAATTTGAGCGAGCGCTTGGGCGTGGACATTGAATCTGTGCGGCAAGGAATGGGGTCGGACCCACGCATTGGCTACAGCTTTTTATACGCCGGCACCGGCTACGGCGGCTCATGCTTTCCCAAGGATGTGAAGGCCTTGCACCGCACCGGCATTGAACAAGGCATGGCGATGCAAATATTGAGTGCTGTTGAACACGTCAACCAACGGCAAAAGCACCGCATTCTGGACAAAGTGCTGGCCCACTTTGGCGACAACTTGAGCGGCCTGTGTTTTGGGGTTTGGGGCTTGGCCTTCAAACCCGAAACCGATGACATGCGCGAAGCCCCCAGCCGCACCGTGATCAACGGTTTGCTGCGCGCTGGCGCGCGGGTGCAGGTACATGACCCGGTGGCCATGGAAACCGGGCAGTTGGCTTTGCAAGAAGACTTGATGGATGTGCCCGAGTTGTGGAGCCAATTGAGCTTTCACGATGACCCCATGGACGTGGCCGATGGTGCGCAAGCCCTGCTGATCATGACCGAGTGGAAGGCCTATCGCAGCCCCAATTTCCAACAACTGCGCAGCCGACTGGCGCAAGCGTTGATTTTTGATGGGCGCAATTTGTTCGATCCGTTGCGCATGGCACAAGAGGCTTTCACCTACCACGGCATTGGCCGCGTGTCGCAGCAAAACGCGCCCCAAGCATCTGCCGCAGCGAGTTTGACTGCCAGCTGATTTTGCGGGTTCAGTGGGCTGGCGCACGCCGCATGCGGCGTGCGTGCAGCCCACACACCACGGCCATGCAGGTGGCGATGAAGCCCCCCAATACCCAGGTGATGGTTTCAAACGGGCATTGCCAATACAGCAGGGCGCTGTAGACGCCCATCATGGTCACCACACTGGCGTTTTCATTGACGTTTTGCACCGCGATTGATCGGCCTGCACTGAGCAAGCTGATGCCCCGGTGTTGCAACAAGGCATTCATGGGCACCACAAACAAGCCGCTGATGACGCCCACCAACAGCATCACCACCAGGGCCAAAGGCCAAGCTTGGACCCCGTTCATGAGCGGCAACATCAGGCCCAACACCACACCCAACACCAACACCCGCGGGGCCTGGTGCAAGGGCACCCAACGACCGGCCAACCAAGCGCCCAGCACCACACCCACAGCCGTACACGCTTGCAAATAAGCGCCTTGGTCCAAGCCCAAGCCCAAGACCTGCTGGCACCACAACAACACCAACAACTGCATGGTGGCGCCCACACCCCAAAACAAAGTGGTCACGGCCAAACTGGTTTGGCCCAGGGGATCGGTCCACAGGGTTTTTTGATCGGTCCAAAAGTCTTGCCAAACCTGGCCCAAATGCCAACCCCGGGATTGGCACGGCACCCCGCTGTGCGGGATGCCGCGCTGTATCCAGGCCACCGTGGCATACATGCCCACGATCAACAGCACCGACACACCGTATCGGCTGTCCCACCAAGCCCATGCGTTGACGGCTTGGGCCACCTCAGATGCTGTCCAGACATCACTGATCAACACCCCCCCCAAAGCCACGCCAAAAACAGCGGCGCTGACGGTGCTGACTTCAATCCAGGCATTGGCACGCACCAGCCGGTGTGGCGGCTCCACCTCGGTGATCCAGCCATATTTGGCAGGCGAATACAGCGCCGCCCCCAAGCCCACCCACACATAGGCCAGCATCACATCCAGCCCCAGCAAGATGGACAAGACCGCCATCAACTTGAGGGCATTTGCCCATTGCATGACGCGGGGCTTGTGCCAGGCATCTGCCAAGCGGCCCACCCAGGGCCCGAGCAACACATAAGACAGGGTGAAGCCCAGCTTCAACAACGGGATCCAGTGGGCCGCTTTGGACTGTTCGATGAGCATGGCAATCACCACCAGGAGCAAAGCGTTGTCGGCCAAACCGGCCAAGCCTTGGGCGCCCATGAGGCGATGAAAGCCTGGGCTCATGGTCAGCGCGATGGCGTCACGCGGCTTGCATGGCAGAGGCGTGGACAAAGCTTTTGTCCATCAACTGATCCCAGTAGATCAGCTCCAAACGCCCATCCATGTGCTCCACCAGGGCCGTGCGGCTCTCGACCCAGTCGCCATCGTTGCAATACAAAATGCCATCGATGGTGCGCATTTCTGCTTTGTGGATGTGGCCGCACACCACGCCCTGGTAGCCGCGCCGAGCGGCTTCATGGGCCACGGCCTTTTCAAAGTCAGACACATAACTCAAGGCCTTTTTGACCTTGTGTTTCAAGAATGCCGAGAGCGACCAGTAGCGCATCCCCAACTTGGCCCGGATGCGGTTGAAGTGCCGATTCATGCGCAAGGTGAATTCGTACAAATAGTCGCCCACATAGGCCAGCCACTTGGCGTACTGCACCACCGCGTCGAAATAATCGCCATGGGTCAGCCACAGCTTTCGGCCGTCGAGCAAGGTGTGCGAACCCTCTTCCAGCACCTCAATGCCGCCAAAGTGTTGGCTGGTGAACTCGCGGGCGAACTCGTCATGGTTGCCGGGGATGTACAGCACATGGCAGCCTTTGCGCACCCGGCGCAATAACTTTTGCACCACATCGTTGTGGGCCTGCGGCCAATACCAATTGCGCCTGAGTTGCCAGCCGTCAACGATGTCGCCAATCAGATAGAGGTAATCGCTTTCATGCGATTTCAAAAAATCCAACAGCGCTTGTGCTTGGCACCCCGCTGTACCCAAGTGGATGTCAGAGATGAATACGGCGCGGTAATGCATCAGTTTCTCAAAAAGTGGCGGCGGTATTTTTCGGGGATGTCTTTGAGCCACAGCATCATGGGTAAATCAGCACTGTTGAAGTCCTGATCCCAAGCCGGTGGGCCCAATAATTTCGCCCCCAAGCGCAGGTAGCCACGGATCAATGGCGGGGGCTCGACCGCCAAATCGGCTTGGGCGTCGTGCAGTGGCAGGGCAAAGCGCGGGCTGACCCGGTATTCGATGGGTGCCAGATGCGACGCCCTCAATTGCGCCCACACACTGGCGGCCACCGGGGTGTTGACCACGCCGTTGTGCAGCATGGGGATGCTGGCGCAGCCCAGCATGGTTTCAAAATGGTTTTGCTGCATGAAGGCGATCAACGCACCCCACAAAGCCATGATCACCGGGCCTTGGCGGTGATCAGGGTGGACACAGCTGCGACCAAACTCCACCATGCCTGGGCGCAAGCTGCGCAAGCGCACCAGGTCAAACTCAGTGTCGGTATAGGTGCCGCCCATGCGCGCCGCCTGTGCTGGCACCAGCACCCGGTAGGTGCCCACCACCGGCCCGTCAACGCCGGCACGCACCAGCAGGTGTTCGCAATAGTCATCAAACACGTCGATGTCGTGTCCGGGCAGGGCGCTGGCAATGTGCGCGCCCCATTCGTTGGCAAACACCTGGTAGCGCAAGCGCTGGGCTTCGCGCACCTCGTCCAAGTGCTTTGCCCATTGGATGGTGACCTTGGCAGGGGCTGGGGATGCGGTTGTCGGAGAGGCGGGTTGTGGACCCCGGTGGGTGACCGGTTCTCCGGGCCCCCAAGCAGGTGAGATGGTGTGAGTGAGCTCTACAGACCCGACTGACATGAACGCTCCATTGGTTGCATGCCGAGAAGTGTCTGGTTGCCGCATGACATCCCTGTGTCTGCGATGTGAAACTTTTTTGACGCCAATGCCGCCAGATGTCAGCACAACCGGGGCACAGGGCACAGGGCACATCTGCGGCTTTGTCTATTATGGGGACACCCCTGTCTTGCATTGCACCCCACACCCACCTGGCCATGACCACTCCCAAGCCCCCATCTCCCCACAACCCCAGCGATTCCGGCCTGCACAAAGGCCTCACGTCTTACGGCGACAAAGGCTTTTCATTGTTTTTGCGCAAAGCCTTCATCAAGGGGGCGGGTTACACCGACAGCGCCTTGGATCGGCCGGTGATTGGGATTGCCAACACCGGCAGCGCCTACAACCCCTGCCATGGCAATGCACCGCAATTGATCGAGGCGGTCAAGCGCGGCGTGATGCTCGCCGGGGGTTTGCCGATGGATTTCCCCACCATGTCCATCCACGAGAGTTTTGCCGCCCCCACCAGCATGTATTTGCGCAACATGATGGCCATGGAAACCGAAGAACTGATCCGCGCCCAGCCGATGGACGCGGTGGTGCTGATTGGCGGTTGCGACAAAACCGTGCCCGCGCAATTGATGGGCGCAGCTTCTGCCGGCCTGCCGGCCATTCAATTGATCACCGGCTCGATGCTGACCGGCTCGCACCGGGGCACGCGCGTGGGTGCGTGCACCGATTGCCGCCGCTACTGGGCGCAATTTCGCGCCAACACCATCGACAGCGCCGAGAAAGACGAAGTCAACCAAGAGCTGGTACCCAGTGTGGGCACCTGCTCGGTGATGGGCACCGCCAGCACCATGGCCTGCATTGCCGAGGCCCTGGGCATGACGGTCCCTGGTGGTGCATCCCCACCTGCCGTGACCGCCGAGCGCATGCGCATTGCCGAAGAAACCGGCGCGCGTGCGGTGCAAATGGCCATCGATGGCCTGAGCATTGACCGCATCTTGACGCCCGATGCCTTTGAAAACGCATGGCGGGTGTTGTTGGCGATTGGGGGGTCGACCAATGGCATCGTGCATTTGGCGGCATTGGCCGGTCGCGTGGGCCTGGACCTGGACCTGGCCGCCTTGGACCGCATGGGGCGCGACACCCCGGTGTTGCTTGACCTCAAGCCCTCGGGGCAGCACTACATGGAGGACTTTCACCACGCCGGTGGCATGGCCACCTTGTTGCACCAACTCAAGCCCTTGCTCAAGTTGAATGCACTCACTGTGAATGGCCGCACTTTGGGCGAAAACATTGAAGCCGCTGGCCCGCCGCATGTGCAAAACGTGGTGCGCCCCATGGATCAACCCGTTTACCCGCAGGGGGGGATTGCCGTGCTGCAAGGTAATTTGGCACCCGGCGGCGCGATCATCAAACAATCGGCTGCCGACCCCGGTTTGATGGAGCACGAAGGCCGTGCGGTGGTGTTTGACAACAGCGAAGACCTGGCCTTGCGCATCGACCGCGACGATTTGGATGTGCATGCCGATGACATCTTGGTGCTGAAAAACATTGGCCCCAAGGGCGCACCCGGCATGCCCGAGGCCGGCTACTTGCCCATCCCGCAAAAACTCGCCCGCGCCGGCGTCAAGGACATGGTGCGCATCTCCGACGGGCGCATGAGCGGCACTGCCTTTGGCACCATCGTGCTGCACGTCACGCCCGAGTCGGCGATGGACGGCCCCTTGGCCCATGTGCGCACCGGCGACCGCATCCGGCTCAGCGTGGCACAGCGCCGCTTGGATTGGTTGGTGTCCGATGAAGAGTTGCAGCGGCGTCGCCAAGCCCAACCGGTCACCCCGCCCAGCGCCGCACGCGGCTACCGGCAGCTGTTTTTAAAACATGTGACCCAAGCCGACCAAGGCGTGGATTTTGATTTTTTGCGCCACCCCGCGCACAAAGGCAAAACACCCACAGGCTGAGGATGCATGCTGCCGCCCAATGCGCCTGGCGGGGCTGGCAAAACCAAGGGTTTCACCCAGCCCCGTTCGCGCTTGCCGGGGGGCTTTGCGCCACCGCTGGCCGTCATAATCCGCGGCTAGTCTTCACACACCACCGGAACTCCCCATGACACGCATCCACCGTCGCTATGGCTTGTTGGCACTGGCTGGCCTGTGCGCCACATCGCTGTTCGCCCAAACACCCGATTGGCCCAAAGCCAAGCCGGTGACCATGGTGGTGGCCTTCGCAGCAGGATCATCCACCGACACCGTGGCCAGAGCCTTGGCCCAAAAGCTGGGCGAGCTCACCGGTGGCAACTTCATCATTGAGAACAAAGGCGGCGCGGGTGGCAACATCGCTTCAACCCAAGTCAAACGCGCGGCGCCCGATGGCTACACGGTGTTGGTGCACAGCGTGGCCTTTGCCGTCAACCCGTCGCTGTATGCCGATGCCGGCTACGACGCCTTGAAAGATTTTGTGCCCTTGGCACTGGGGCCCAAAACACCCAACATCATCACCGTCAACCCCAGTGTGGCCGCCAAAACCCTGCCCGAGTTGGTCGAAGCCGCCAAAAAAACCCCCATGAGCTACGCCTCATCGGGCATTGGCACCACCACCCATTTGTCCATGGAGCGGTTGAAAACCGCCGCCAAAGTGGACATCACCCACGTGCCTTACCAACCAGCTGCGGCCATCAATGCCGTGGTGGCGGGGCACACCCCCATGGCCTCCACTTCCATGCCGCCGGCTGTGCCGCAAATCAAGGCGGGCAAACTCAAAGCCCTGGCCGTGACCAGCGCCACCCGCTCGCCCCTGCTGCCCGATGTGCCCTCGATCACCGAGTTTGGCTACAAAGAGTTCGACGACTACACCTGGTTTGGCTTCATGGCGCCGATGGGCACGCCGCCCGCCGTGATCGAGCGCTTCAATGCCGCGTTGAACCGGGCCATGGAGTCACCCGAGGTCACCGAAAAATTCACCCAATTGGGGCTGGCATCCACCCGCAACACCAGCGCTGAATTTGGCACTTTTTTGCGCGCCGAGGTGCCCAAATGGGCGGCCGTGGTGAAAAGCTCAGGTGCCCAAGCCAATTGACCCAATCACCCACCAAAACACATCCGGCTTGCGCACTGAATGAGCCCCGCATTTTTCCTTGACTTCAATTTTTATAAGACATGAAACCTCTTCTCTACCGTGGCTTCGCTGCCACTGCTGCCCTGGCCCTGGGCCTGTTGATGGGCTGTGCCACGCCCCAAGGCGCTGACTACCAACCCCAGCGCGGGCAAAGTGGCAAAGACGTGATTTGGATCCCCACCTCGCCCGAGTTGGTGACCCGCATGCTCAACATGGCCAAGGTCTCGAGCCAAGACATCGTGTACGACTTGGGCGCGGGCGACGGCATCATTGCCATCACCGCCGCCAAACAGTTTGGTGCCCGTGCCTATGGCATCGAATACAACCCCCAAATGGCCGTGCATGCGCAAAACAATGTGCGCGCCGCCGGTGTGGCCGACAAGGTCAGCATCCGCCAAGGCGACATTTTTGTGGAGAAGTTTGATGAGGCGACCGTGGTCACCATGTACTTGCTGCCACACTTGAATTTGAAGCTGCGCCCGACCTTGCTCAAAATGAAGCCTGGCACGCGCATCGTCTCGCATGCCTTTGACATGAATGAATGGGAAGCCGACGAAAAAGTCAGCCATGAATACGCCCATGCCTTCATGTGGGTGGTGCCCAGCGACGTCCAAGGCAGGTGGACGCTGCAAGAAGTCGACAGCAAAGCCCAGGTGCAGTTGGACATCGAGCAAAGCTTTCAACGCATTGGCGGCAGCATCACCGAGCGCGGGCGCAAAACCCCTTTGCTGGGCGCGCAATTGCGCGGTGACAAGATTGCTTTCCAGTACATGGGGGCCGACCAGCAATTGCGCAGTGTGAGCGCCCAAGTCAATGGCAACCAGTTCAATGGCGTGAGCAGCCTGCAAGGCGGTCAACTGGCCATTGAAGCTGTTCGCCGCTAAAAGCCCACTGGTGCGCGTGCGCCGCACCCCAGCGAGACCCCGATGAGCCAAACCACC
>CAXNFO010000039.1:0-9741 GCA_964201395.1 Limnohabitans sp. | reverse complement strand
GGCTTTGCCCAGCGCATGCGAGCGCACCAGCAAATCGGAGTTTTCACCGGCGCTGTGGCGAATTTCAAAGACCGGCGTGGTAGCCCCCAAAAAACCGCTCATGTGGCAGATCGGGCGCAGGCGCGCGCCAGTGACGCCAAACGGGATGACCGAGGGCGAATGGCTGTGGATGACGGCATTCACATCGGGGCGCATTTTGAAAATTTCGCCGTGGATGAAGCGCTCCAGATAGGTTTTGCGGCCACGCTCGTCGATCACGTTGCTGTCGAGGTCGCAGGCCAGGATGTCGTCGGCCTGCACCAGGGCCGGGGCCATGCTGCGGGCAATGAAAAAGCGCTGCGGGTTGGCCGGGTCGCGCACGCTGATGTGGCCAAAGCCGTCGAGCACACCTTGGTTGACCAGGATGTGGTTGGCCACCACCAAGTCGTCAATGAGGGAGGGGTCGGGATGGGTGCTCATGGGGTGCTTCTCCTGTGGACAAATGGGTGGGGGATGAAAACGGCTGACTGTATCGAAAGGCCATGCACCTGGCTTGCGCTTGGGCGACAAGCGCAGTACACAGCCGGTGCGCAAAGCTGGTGGGTGTGAGCGGTGGGCAAAGGCGGTGAGCGCGACAGGCCGTTTTGGTCTTCCGCTCAGCGCGGGCAGGCGGCCGCCTGCCAGGTCCTCGTCACCAGCGGGCGCGCCATCAATCCAGTTTGATGTTGGCTTGCTTGATCGCTACCGTCCAACTGGCGATGTCGGCGTCCAACAATTTGGTGGTGTCGCTGGGGCTCAAGTAGCGCACTTCAATGCCGGCTTGTTCGCCGCGTTGGCGTGTTTCGGGCAACTCCATGCTGCGCTTGACATCGGCAGCGAGCTTTTGCACCACCGCCGGGGGGGTGCCACTGGGCGCATACAGCGCGACCCACGACTCGAGCAAAAAACCGGGCAAGCCGGCCTCGGCAATGGTGGGCACTTGGGGCATTTGGGGGTGGCGGATTTTCCCGGTCACCGCCAAGCCCTTGAGCTTGCCGGCCAACACATGGCCCATCACCGATGGCGGGGTGGTCATGAACACCTGCACCTGGCCCGACAACACGTCTTGGATGGCCTGACCTGAGCCTTTATAGGGCACATGGACCATGTCGGTGCCGGTTTGTTGCTTGAAAATTTCGGTGCCGATGTGCGACACCGAGCCATTGCCTTGCGAGGCGTAATTGACCTTGCCCGGGTTGGCCTTGAGGTAGGCGATGAACTCTTTCAAATTGTTGACCGGCAGCGAGGGGTGGACCGCAATCACATTGGTGGCCACGGTGATCAGGCCCACTGGGGTCAGGTCGCGCAGCTCCCAGCCCACCTTGTCCATCAAGATGTGGTTGGCCACGTGGTAGCCTGAGTAGGAAATCAACAAGGTGTGTCCGTCCTTGGCCGAGCGGGCCACGGTTTGGTAGGCCAAGTTGCCGCTGGCGCCGGGCTTGTTGTCGATCACCACCGATTGGCCGATCAGGCGGGCCAAGGGTTCGGCGACCAAGCGTGCCGAGGTGTCAACCAAGCCGCCGGGTGGGTTGGGCACCACCAAGCTGATGGCGCGGCTGGGGAAGGCCGGTGTTTGGGCCCAGGCCAAACTGGCCCCGAGGCATGCCGTCAACAGCAGCGTTTTCAGGCCTTGGATTTTTCTCATGTCGGTGCTCCAGCGTTGTGTGAGAAGACCATTATTCACCAGCGCTCAGCGTGTCCATGCCCGCTTTTGCCACGCTGGCGACAAGCGCCGTGGGTGCGGAATGCGTCACCCAGCGGCGGTAAGATCCATGTCCTGTATGCCCTACCCCAGCTGTCCACCCACGTCCACGCCAGAAATTCAGCGCGTCATGCGGCCTGTGCGCCGGGGCGCAGGCCCAAGCCGGGTCATCGGGACGTCTAAGAAGGGTATCGCGGTTCAACCAAACCAACACCACACACCGGTGCAACGGCCGGTGACGATTTGGATCACGGCGTCGATCACCATGCCCACTGCCAACACCGGCACGCCCAAATACAGCAAGGCCATGGCGGCAGCGCCCCAGGTCAGGCGGGGTTCGGGCAGGCGATGCCCCATGACGGTTTGCACGGGGGCGCGGCGGATCCAGCGGCTGAGCTTGTTCATCATGAGCTCATTCTAAAACCATGAAAGTCTTTTGGGATGGCCACGACGCCCAAGCCTGGGATCAAGCCCATGGCCGCTCGGCGGGCGCACTGCAACAGGACTGGGCCTATGGCGAGACCATGATGGCGTTGGGCGTGGCTTGCTTGCGGGCCCGCGTAGAGCGCGATGGCCAAGCCGTGGCCTTGGCCCAGTTCAGCGCGCGCCGGGTGGGTTTGATCGCCACCTTGGCTTTGTGCGCCCATGGCCCCTTGTGGTTGCAGCCCTTGTCGCGCCGCGAAAAGGCCCAGGTGCTGGCTGCCCTGAAACGCCAATTGCCCCTGTGGCGGCCTCGGTTTGCATTGTTTTCCCCGGATGAGGGCGCGGGCTCTGAGGGTTTGCGCTGGCCGGGCATGACGCGGATGGTGACCGGCGAATCCACGGTGATGCTCAACCTTGAGCACAACGATGCGCAGCTGCGCGCAGCCATGGACCCGCGCTGGCGCAACCGTTTGGTGGCGGCCGAAGGCGCGGGCTTGCAGGTGCAGCGGGTGGGTGCCAACCCGGCGCAATACGCATGGCTGATGGAGGAAGAACTCAAGCAGCGCTTGTCGCGTGGCTTTTCGGGTTTGCCCCTGGGCTGGATTCACCACTACATCCATGCGCGCAAGCATGTGTCCAAAACCGCTTTGATTTTGCGCGCCGATGCCGCTGGTGAGCGGGTGGCGGCCATGCTGTTTCTGATCCACGGCCAGGCGGCCACCTACCAAGTGGGTTGGTCCAACGACGCTGGCCGCGACCTCAATGCCCACAACCTGATCTTGTGGCAGGCGATCCAAGAGTTGCGCCAACGCGGTGTGCGCCGGCTTGATTTGGGTGGCGTCAACACCCAACGCAGCGCGGGCTTGGCACGTTTCAAAATGGGCAGCGGGGGTGAAGTCATCACCCTTTGCGGCACCTACATGTGATGCCAGCCCACACCGGTTTGCAAACCCGCGACCTGGCCTGTGAACGCGGCGGCAAAACTTTGTTTGCCGGCCTCAACCTGTCGGTCACCCCAGGTCAAAGCCTGCACCTGCAAGGCGATAACGGCAGCGGCAAAACCAGCTTGCTGCGCTTGTTGTGTGGTTTGAGTCCCCCTGCGGCCGGAGAGGTGGTGTGGCGCGGTGAGCCTGTCGCCCAGGCGCGCGATAGCTATGAGCGCGACATGCTCTACCTGGGCCATGCCTTGGCCCTCAAAGAGGGTTTGAGTGCGTTGGAAAACCTGCATTTCGCTGCGGCTTTGATGGACCAAGCCTGGTCGGTCGATGCCGCCACGGCGGCCTTGCGCCAGATGGGCTTGCGCGGGCGCGAGCATCTGCCATTGCAAGTGCTGTCCCAAGGCCAGAAGCGGCGTGTGGCCCTGGCCCGCTTGTGCCTGAGCCCGGCGCCCTTGTGGTTGCTCGACGAACCGTTTGTCGCCTTGGACAGCGCCGCTTGTGATGTGTTGCAGGGCTTGATGCAAACCCATGTGGCGCGTGGGGGGATGGTGGTGTTCACCAGCCACCAGGCGGTGCATTGGGCCAGCGGCGACCACCGCAGTTGGCGATTGGGCATGCCATGAACGCGCTGTGGTCTTTGCTGCGCCGCGACCTGCTGCTGGCTTTGCGCCGCCCCAGTGAGGTGTTGACGGCCGTGTTCTTTTTTGTGGTGGTGGCCGCCTTGTTTCCGCTGGCTGTGGGCCCGGAGCGTGCCACCTTGCGCATGTTGGCGCCGGGTGTGTTGTGGGTCGGCGCACTGTTGGCCAGTTTGCTGGCGCTGAACCGTTTGTTTGAGGCCGACCACCGCGACGGCACCTTGGAGCAAATGCTGTTGTCGGGCACGCCATTGACCTTGCTGGTTGTGGCGAAAATCGCCGCGCATTGGGTCTTGTGTGGTTTGCCGTTGGTATTATTGGCGCCCTTGCTGGGGGTCTTGTTTGACCTGTCCGGCGATGCCCTGGGCGTGTTGGCCCTGTCTCTCTTGATAGGTACCCCCGTGTTGTCTTGTATTGGAGCCATTGGCGCAGCCCTGACCCTGGGTTTGCGTGGCGGCGGTGTCTTGCTCGCCTTGTTGGTGCTGCCCTTGTTTGTGCCGGTGCTGGTGTTTGGCGCTGGTGCGGTTGAGGCCTTGGCCGCTGGCTTGGGCAGTGGGGCTCATTTGTCGATATTGATGGCTTTGTTGCTTTTGTCTGGCTTGTTCAGCCCTTGGGCCTGTGCCCAGGCCTTGCGTATTGCTCTGGAATAACCCATGCGCCGCATCGCCTGGACCCATTACGCCGCCCCGCAAACTTTCTATGGCTTGGCCGGCGTGTGCATCAAGCCCTTGGTGTTCCTGGCCCTGGCATTGGCGCTGGCAGGTCTGTGGATGGGCTTCATGGTCGCCCCCAGCGATGCCCAGCAAGGCGAGGGTTACCGCATCATTTTTGTCCATGTGCCGGTGTCGTGGATGTCGATGATCATCTATCTGGCGATGGCCTTTTGGGGCGTGGTTTGCTTGGTGTTTCGCGCCCGCATGGCGGGCATGCTGAGCCAAGCCCTGGCGCCCACGGGTGCGCTGTTTACATTTTTGTCGCTGTGGACCGGCGCCTTGTGGGGCAAGCCCATGTGGGGCGCCTGGTGGGTGTGGGATGCTCGGCTGACGTCGGAGCTGATTTTGTTCTTTTTGTACATCGGCTTCATCGCCTTGACCTCGGCCATTCAAGACCCGCGCCGGGCTGATCGCGCGGGTGCTTTGGTGGCCATTGTGGGCGCGGTCAATGTGCCCATCATTTATTTCTCTGTCAAATGGTGGAATACCTTGCACCAGGGTGCTTCGGTGTCCTTAACCCGATCTCCCAGCATGGCGCAAACCATGTTGTGGGGCATGTTGCTGATGGCTTTGGCGTGCTGGGTTTATGCGCTTGCCATCGTGCTTTACCGCACGCGCAACCTGATTTTGCAGCGCGAACGCCATGCCGATTGGGTCGCCCAGTTGCCCGAATTGAGCCCTGGGGTGCGGCCATGAGGTGGGAAAGCTGGGCGGCTTTTTGGCACATGGGCGGCTACGCTGTATATGTGTGGGGCAGTGTGGGCGTGAGTTTTGCCCTGATGGGCCTGGAGGTGTGGTGGGCCCGGCGCGAGCGCGAGCGGACCTTGGCCTGGTTGCGCGCCGAGCAAGCGGCGCATGCGCATGACAGTTTGGGGGGACAACCATGACAGCACGCCAACGCCGGTTCATGTGGGTGGCAATAGGGGTGCTGGTGCTGTGCGCCGCCGCCGCTTTTGTGCTGAATGCTTTTCAGAGCAATTTGGTGTTCTTCTTCACCCCCACCCAGGTGGCCCAAGGTGAGGCCCCCCAAGGACGCATCTTTCGCATTGGCGGTTTGGTCAAGGACGGCAGCTTGCAGCGCCAAGATGTTCAAGTGCAATTTGTGGTGACCGACACGGCCCGCGACATTCCCGTGGTGTACAGCGGCTTGTTGCCCGATTTGTTCAAAGAAGGCAAGGGCGTGGTGGCCCAGGGGCGCTTGGGGGCTGATGGATTGTTCACAGCGACCGAGGTGCTGGCCAAACACGATGAAAACTACATGCCGCCTGAAGCGCAACACGCTTTGGACAAAGCCACGGCGGGCCAGGCGGCCCAAACGGTCAAACCATGAAAGACAGCGATGCTTGCTGAACTCGGACACTTTGCCTTGATCTTGGCCTTGCTGGTGGCACTGGTGCAAGCCACACTCCCATTGCTGGGCGCGTGGCGCCATAACGCCAGTTGGTTGAGCCTGGCCCGGCCCACGGCATTCGCCCACTTTGGCCTGGCGACACTGTCGTTTGCGGCCTTGACGGCGTGCTTTGTCAACAACGACTTTTCTGTCTTGTACGTGGCCCAGCATTCCAACTCCTTGTTGCCGACGATGTACCGGGTGGCGGCGGTGTGGGGCGGCCATGAAGGGTCTTTGTTGTTGTGGGTGCTGATGTTGGCTTTGTGGACGGCGGCGGTGGCGGCGTTTTCGTTCAGCCTGCCGCAGGCCATGGTGGCCCGGGTGGTGGGCGTGCTGGGTTGGGTGTCGGTGGGTTTTATGCTGTTCATTTTGGTCTTGTCCAACCCCTTTGAGCGTTTGCTGCCGGCTGCGGCCGATGGGCGCGACCTGAACCCCTTGCTGCAAGACCCCGGTTTGATCATTCATCCGCCGATGTTGTACATGGGCTATGTGGGCTTTTCAGTGGCCTTTGCCTTTGCCATCGCGGCCTTGATGGCAGGGCGTTTGGACGCAGCCTGGGCGCGTTGGTCGCGGCCGTGGACCTTGGTGGCTTGGTTGTTCATGACCTTTGGCATTGGCCTGGGTTCGTGGTGGGCGTATTACGAATTGGGCTGGGGCGGTTGGTGGTTTTGGGACCCGGTTGAAAACGCTTCACTCATGCCTTGGTTGGTGGGCACGGCGCTGATCCATTCGCTGATGGCCAGCGACAAGCGCGGCAACTTCAAGGCTTGGACGGTGTTGCTGTCCATCGGTGCTTTTTCACTGTCTTTGCTGGGCACGTTTTTGGTCCGCTCTGGGGTGTTGACCTCGGTGCATGCTTTTGCCACTGACCCCAAGCGGGGCGTCTTCATCTTGATGTTTTTGGCCTTGGTGGTGGGTTTTTCGCTCACCTTGTACGCTTGGCGCATGCCCAAAGTGCGCATGGGGCAAGCAGTGAGCTTGTTCTCGCGTGAAACCCTTTTGTTGGCCAACAGTGTGCTGCTGGTGGTGGCTTGCGCGGCGGTGTTGTTGGGCACCATTTACCCGCTGGTGATTGACGCGCTCAACCTGGGCAAGCTGTCGGTGGGGCCGCAGTATTTCAATGCGGTGTTCGTGCCCTTGATGGTGCCTTTGTTGGTCATCATGGTGCCGGGCACGGTGGTGCGTTGGCGCGAATCCCAATGGAGTGAGCTGTTGCTGCGCTTGCGCTGGGTGGCGCTGGCCGCTGTGGGCGTGGGCCTGGTCGCACCCGCGCTGGTGGGGGATTGGTCGGTGGGGGCGGCATTTGGGTTTTCCTTGGCCGCCTGGGTGGTCTTGGGTTCGGCGCAGCACATCGTGTTGCGCTGGCGCCAGCCCGGCCACATCGGCGCGGCCTACTGGGGCATGCAATGCGCCCACATCGGCTTGGCGGTGGTGGTGGCGGGCATCACAGGGGTCAAGTCTTTTGAGGTCGAGCGCGATGTGCGCATGGGCGTGGGCGACGTGGTAACCATCGCCCCCTATGCGTTTCGCTTGCAAGGCATGTCCGAGGTCAAAGGACCCAATTACCGGGCGGTGCGCGCCGATGTGGAGGTGTTGAAAAACGGCCAGCCCATTGACCGCCTGTACCCAGAAAAGCGGCGATACTTTTCAACCGCCATGCCGATGACCGAGGCGGCGATCGATTCGGGCTTCTTGCGCGATCTGTATGTGTCGCTGGGTGACCCCATCGACGGACCCACACCGCAATGGAGCATGCGGGTGTATTACAAGCCCTTTGTGCCCTGGATATGGGCCGGTGTGCTGTTGATGGTGTTGGGCGGTGGTTTGGCCGCCGTGGACCGGCGCTACCGCGCCGCCAGTCCCCGCACTGAGCCCATGACCGCCGGTGCAGCGCCCGGGGTGGCGGCATGAAGAAGTTCCTCATCCCCTTGGTGCTGTTTTTTGGTTTGGTGATTTTTTTGGCTTTGGGCTTGCAACGCGACCCGCAGGCCATTCCCTCGCCCTTGGTTGACAAGCCAGCCCCCGCATTCAGTTTGCCCACCCTCGACCCAGCAGCGGCGGCGTTCAGCCCGGCCGACATGAAAGGCCGGGTGTGGTTGCTCAATGTCTGGGCCACCTGGTGCGTGGCCTGCCGCCAAGAGCACCCGCTGTTGGTGGAGTTTGCCCAACGCCACCAAGTGCCCATCGTGGGCATGAGCTACAAAGAGATTCAGCCCCAAGACGTGCAAGCGCAAGGCATGGATGCCCAGGCCAAGCTGCAATTCGCCCGAGAGCGCAGCCAGGTGTGGTTGTCGCGCTATGGCAATCCGTATGTGTTGTCGGTGATCGACTTGGATGGGCGCGTGGGCATCCAGTACGGCGTCTATGGCGTGCCCGAGACCTATGTGATCGACAAGCAAGGGGTGATCCGCTACAAGGCTGTGGGCGAGGTCACGCCCGCCCTGTTGGCCAGCAAGGTCTTGCCCTTGGTCCAAAAATTGAACGCCTCTTGATGGGCGCTTGGCAACGCCCCCCCATCTTTGTCGTGCTGGCCGCGGCGTGGCACCGTTTGGGCGTGGCCATGGTGGTGGCCGGCGTGCTGTGGTCGCCTGCTGGCGCCCAAGGCCCGCAGCCCGCAGCCGGCCCCACCAGCCCAACGGCTTCCCCTGGTTTGGCTGCGCCACCATCCGCCGCGTCGGCGGCCCCTGCTGCCAGCGCGGTGGCAGCACCCATCAGCGCTTTGGGTCCAGAGGCCGCGCCGATGACCAGTGAACCCGACTTGGAGGCGCGCTTGCTGGCCTTGTCTGAGGAGTTGCGCTGCTTGGTGTGCCAAAACGAATCATTGGCTTCGTCGCGCGCCGAGTTGGCCGATGACTTGCGCCGCGAGGTGCGCGATTTGTTGCGCGAGGGCAAATCTGACCAAGCTGTGAAAGATTTTTTGGTTCAGCGATACGGCGACTTTGTGTTGTACCGCCCCGAGCTCAAGCCCCTGACATGGCTGTTGTGGTTTGGCCCGTTTGCCTTGTTGTTGGGCGCCGTTGCCGGTTTGTGGTGGTACTTGCGCCAGCGCCGCAGGCAAGCCGAGGTGCCGCCCGCTTTGAGCGACGAAGAGCGCGCAAGGGTGGATCAATGGTTAAAGGACTGATGTGAATGTTGCCCTGACGTTTGTGGTTCTCACCTTGCTGCTGGTGGTGGCGGTGTTGGCCTTGTTGGTCTGGTCTTTGTGGCGCCGGCCTGCGGCGGCACCTGTTGACGCGCATGAGCAGGCCAATGCCCAGGTGTACAGAGATCAAAGTGCCGACTTGGCGCGCGAACTGTCCTTGGGCCACATGAGCGAGGCCGAACACGCCCAGGCCTTGGAAGAGTTGAAATGGCGTTTGCGCGACGATTCGCTCAGCAGCCCCGATGTGGCCACGGCTGGGGCCAGCGACAAGCCGCGCAAAACGGTCTTGGCCTTGTGCCTGATGTTGCCGGTGTGCGCTGTGCTGCTGTATGGCAGCTTGGGCACGCCTTTGGGCCTGGACCCAGCGGCCTTGGCCCGCTCAGCCCCCGATGAAGGCCCCAATGCCACGGTGACCCCCGAAAAGATTGCACAGATGGTGGGCCAGCTCGAGCGCCGCTTGCAAGACGAGCCCAACAACGTGGACGCTTGGGTCATGCTGGCGCGTTTGCAGCGCAGCCAGGAAAAGTTTGCGGCGTCTGATAAGTCCTTTGCCAAAGCCCTGTCCCTGACCCCCGATGACGACCTGGCGATTGAGCGTGCCGAGGTGCTGGCCCAGATCCAAGGCGGCGACTTCAGCGGTGAGCCCTGGGCGGTGATCAACCGCATCCTCAAGGCCAACCCGAACCAAAACAATGCCTTGTTGTTGGCCGGCAGTGCGTCATTTGCCGAGGGGCGTTTTGCCCAGGCCATCCAATATTGGGAGCGGGTGCGGGCCAGCTT
>CAXNFO010000038.1:0-10028 GCA_964201395.1 Limnohabitans sp. | reverse complement strand
GGGGTGCACGGCGGCCGTGCCTTCTGCCGCCTTGATGAGCGAGCGGATGGCCGTGGGTGCGGTGTAAAAAATGCTGACCTTGTGGTCTTGGATCATCTTCCAAAAGCGGCCGGCATCGGGGAAGGTGGGCACGCCTTCAAACACGATTTCTGTGCCGCCCAGGGCCAAGGGGCCGTAGGTGATGTAAGAGTGGCCGGTAACCCAACCGATGTCGGCGGTGCACCAAAACACGTCATGGGGTTTGAGGTCAAAGGTCCAGTGGGTGGTCAGGGCAGCGTGCAGCAAGTAGCCGCCGGTGCTGTGTTGCACCCCTTTGGGTTTGCCGGTGGAGCCTGAGGTGTAGAGCAAAAACAGCGGGTGCTCGGCCTCGACCCACTCGGGCTCGCAGGTGGTGGCGGCTTTGTCAGCGACATCGGCCATCCACAGGTCGCGCCCGGCGGTCATGGCGATGTCGGCACCCGAGCGCTTGACCACCAGCACATGCTCAATGCTGCCGCAGCCGCCCAAGCCCAGCGCTTCGTCAACGATGGATTTCAAAGGCAGTTGCTTGCCACCACGCACTTGGTGGTCGGCGGTGATGACCATCTTGGCGCCGGTGTCTTCGATGCGGTCGCGCAAGCTTTGCGCTGAAAAACCGCCAAACACCACAGAGTGGGTGGCGCCAATGCGGGCACAGGCTTGCATGGCGGCCACGCCCTCGATGGACATGGAGATGTAGATGATGACGCGGTCGCCTTTGCGGATGCCCAACGACTTCATCGCGTTGGCGATTTGGCAGGTGCGCGCCAGCAGTTGTGCATAGGTGGTGCGGGTGACCTCGCCGCCGTCGGCCTCAAAAATGATGGCGGTTTTGTCGCCCTGGCCTTTTTCGATGTGGCGGTCCAAACAGTTGTAAGACGCGTTCAAGGTGCCGTCTTCAAACCACTTGAAAAACGGCGCCTGGCTGTCGTTGAGGGTTTGGGTGAAAGGCTTTTTCCAGGAGATGTATTCGCGCGCCAGATCGGCCCAGTAGCCGGGGTAGTCCTGCTCGGCTTTTTGGCACAGGGCGTGGTAGGCGTCCATGCCGGAGACATGGGCGTTTCTGACAAACTCTGCGTGCGGGTGGTAGGTGGGCGTGGCGTGTTCGCTCATGGTGTTGTCTCCGGTTGATTCGCCTCTGCGGGCGCGACGGGTGGGAATGTCGTTGCAAGCTCTTACACCCCACTGACTTGAAGAAAGCTTACACCTTTTTGTGCACGCCGGCGGGGGCGCCAACGCCCAGGCCATCTCTTGTAAACTGCCTGCGCCCTGCCCTGCCAGCGGCGCCATTCCTGTTCGAAAGATACCCTCCCCATGACCATCATCCGACAAGACGACCTGATTGAATCCGTGGCCGCGGCCTTGCAGTACATCAGCTACTACCACCCAGCGGATTACATCTCTCACCTGGCCAGCGCCTACGAGCGCGAGCAAAGCCCAGCGGCCAAAGACGCGATGGCGCAAATTTTGACCAACAGCAAAATGAGCGCCATGGGCCACCGCCCCATTTGCCAAGACACGGGCATCGTCAATGTGTTTGTGAAGATCGGCATGGGCGTGCGCTTAGAGGGCTTCAGCGCCGGCTTTGAGGACGCCATCAACGAAGGCGTGCGCCGGAGCTACAACCACCCCGACAACACCTTGCGCGCCAGCATCGTGGCCGACCCCCACTTTGAGCGCAAAAACACCAAAGACAACACGCCCGCGGTGATCTTCACCCAATTGGTGCCGGGCAACACCCTCGACATCACCGTAGCGGCCAAGGGCGGCGGCAGCGAGAACAAAAGCAAGATGGTCATGCTCAACCCCAGCGACAGCTTGGTCGACTGGGTGCTCAAAACCGTGCCAACCATGGGCGCGGGTTGGTGCCCGCCGGGCATGCTGGGCATTGGCATTGGCGGCACCGCCGAGAAAGCCATGCTGATGGCCAAAGAAAGCCTGATGGAAGACCTGGACATGTACGCCCTGCAAGCCAAAGCAGCCAAGGGCGAAAAACTGACCCAAACCGAAGACCTGCGCTTGGAGTTGCACGACAAGGTCAATGCCTTGGGCATTGGCGCGCAAGGCCTGGGTGGCCTGACCACCGTGTTGGACGTGAAGATCAAGATGTACCCCACCCACGCGGCCAGCAAGCCGGTGGCCATGATCCCCAACTGTGCGGCCACGCGCCACGCGCACTTTGTGCTCGACGGCTCGGGCCCGGTCTACCTGGACCCACCTTCACTGGACACCTGGCCCAAAGTGGATTGGCAGCCCGACACGCAAAAAAGCCAGCGCGTGGACCTGAACACCCTGACCCCGGCTCAAGTGGCCGCCTGGAAGCCCGGCCAAACCCTGTTGCTCAACGGCAAGATGCTGACCGGGCGCGACGCCGCGCACCAGCGCATCCAAGACATGCTGGCCAAGGGCGAGAAACTGCCCGTGGACTTCACCAACCGCGTGATTTACTACGTGGGCCCGGTGGACCCGGTGCGCGACGAGGCGGTGGGCCCCGCTGGCCCGACCACGTCCACGCGCATGGACAAGTTCACCGAGATGATGCTGGCCCAAACCGGCTTGATCGCCATGATCGGCAAAGCCGAGCGCGGCCCAGCGGCCATTGAGGCGATTCGCAAACACCACAGTGCCTACTTGATGGCGGTGGGCGGCGCGGCCTATTTGGTGAGCAAGGCCATCAAAACCGCCAAAGTGGTGGGCTTTGCCGACCTCGGCATGGAAGCCATTTACGAATTTGATGTGGTCGACATGCCCGTCACCGTGGCGGTGGACGCGGGCGGCACCAGCGCCCACATCACCGGCCCAGACACCTGGCAAAAGCGCATCGCCACGGGCGAGTTCAAAGGCATCGCCCTCAGCCGCGCTTGACGCGGGGCAGATCGGGCATGCGCACCTGGGTCAGCAGCAGCAGGCCCAGGACAAACAAGCCCGCGGTGCTGGCCAAGGCCAGGCGCTGGTTGCCACCGCTGAACCAGGTGACGGCGCCATAGAGCAAGGGGCCCAGCACGCTGGCCAAGCGCACGGCAAAGGTCCAGGCACCAAAGGACACCGCCAACCGCTCGGGTGGCGCCAGCAAACCCACCATGGCGCGGCCACACGATTGGCTCGCCCCCATGCTCAGGCCCGCCAGGGTGGCAGCACCCCAAAATGACAGCTTGGTGTCGGCCAATGACGCCCAAACGCAAGTGATGCACCAGACCACCAAGGTCAGGGCCAAAGCGCGGCGATGCCCAAAACGGTCTTGCCCATGCCCCAGCACCAAGGCCCCCACGGCGGCCGCGATGTTGAGCACAAACACCATGAGCATGGTTTCGGTGGTTTCAAAGCCCATCACGGTTTGGGCATAAATGGCAGCCAAGGCAATCGCCACCGCCACCCCGGCTTGGTAGGCCACGGTGCAGGCCAGCAACCACAACATGGCGGGCTGGGTGCGAAGTTCTGCCCAGGTGCTGCGCCAGTTGCCCCAGGCACTGCGTTGCACTGACGCGGGGCCCAGGCCACCTGGAACGGGCGGCTGCGGCACAGCACGTTCACGCAAACACGCAAAAGTGACGCCACTGGCCAGCGCAAACACCGCCGCGGTGATGAGCATGGTGATGGGCACAAAGTCAGCCGCCCCCAGCCCTTGGGCTTGCGCCCAAAACACATAGGCCAAACACAGGCCGAGGGTGAGCATGCCACCCAGATAGCCCCAGGCCCAGCCCCAAGCGCTGACCCGCCCCATGGCCTCGGGCGGGGCCAGTTCGGGCAAAAATGCGGCCGCCAAGGATTCGCCGTAGGCAAAAAACAATTGGGACAGGGCGATCAACACCCCGGCCCACACCACATCGCCCGCTCCCACCGAGGCCAAGCCAGCCGTGCACACCACACAGCCCACAGTGCTTATGGCCAAGGCGCGTTTTTTGGCGGCATGGCGATCGGCCCAAGCGCTGACAGCGGGCAGGCTGATCATTACCAGCAGATGCGAGGCGGCCAAGACACAAGTCCAAGCGAAGGTGGCCCACGCCGCATCTGCGGCCACCACGCCCACGAAATAGGCCGAGAACACGGCGGTGAGCACCACCGTGGCATAGCCCGAGTTGGCAAAGTCATACATGGCCCAACCCACCAAGTCACGCCGAGTGACGCCGGGGTGCAGGTGTTCGCTAGTGGGTTTCATGTGCCTGGGGAATTGCGGCCAGCACGCGTGGCGACTGTGAACATATCAAGGCCTGTGCAAGGCCTGCGCCCTTGAAAGGTCTGCATGGGCGAACCCTCCATTTGCAGGCGCGTGGGTCAGTGCAAGTGGCGTGGCTTGCGCGGGCCACCATGGCCTGGGTTGCCCCCAGGCCCACGCGGCGGGCGGTCCAGGCGCATGGAGTTGACCAGCGCATCAAACCGACCCGAAAAAAGCTTATCGATTTCAGCGACCACGCCGCCCAACTCAGCGCCGTCGAAATGGCGCTCCATCATGTGGATCACATCGCTGACCAGCAAATCCCGTTGCACCTGCATGATGGCCGCCGGGCTGGGGCCGACAAACAACATCAAAAAATCGTCGCGTGACTCACCCTCTTCTGGGCCGTCTTCTTGGTCAAACTCGGTGTCATAGAAAGTCACCTCGATGGACGCACCCGCCTTGGTCAACTCATTGAGGTTCATGCACATGTCGTCCAAGCATTGGCGAAAGTCCTCGTCGCCAGACACCGTCCAGCACATGCGCAACACATGCTCGGCCTCGTCAAGTTGCAAGCCCAGTTCTTCCTCGTAAGCGCTGGTGGCGCCATCGGCCAGAGATTTGGCCCCCGCGTACTTCCACAGCGGGCGCAAGGCATCGTGCAACTGGGTCAAACCCACGTCTTCACGCAGCGGCACGTCACCGTGGACATGGATTTCAAAGGGTTGGTTGTAACGCGGCATGGCTGAATTCTTTCTGGTGCCCGGGACCGGAATCGAACCGGTACGCCCCTTATGCAGGAAAGCGGCGGATTTTAAGTCCGCTGTGTCTACCAATTTCACCACCCGGGCGATGGGCGACGCACCATTGTCGCAAACTTAAGCGTGTCACCCTGGGGAGTTGTCGTGCGATGATGCGCACCCATGCCCAACCACCCCGCACCGCACCCCAACGAACGATGGATTTTGTGGGTGCTGGCCGGCATTCAGTTCAGCCACATCGTGGATTTCATGATCATGATGCCCCTGGGGCCTCAAATCACCCAACAGTTTGGCATTGGCGACGCGGCATTTGGCTTTTTGGTTTCTTCTTACACCTGGGCGGCGGCCATTTCGGGCCTGGTGGCCTCGGCCTATGTGGACCGATTTGACCGCAAGCGTTTGCTGTTGACGCTGTTTGTGGCGTTCTCTGTCGCCACCCTGGGATGTGCCTTCGCCTGGAGTTACGCCAGCTTGGTGGCGGCGCGCATCGCCACGGGGGTGTTTGGCGGTGTGTTATCGGCCCTGGTGCTAACCATGGTGGCCGAGTTGATCCCGTTTGAGCGCCGGGGGCGCGCCATGTCGGTGATTTTGTCGGCTTTTTCCCTGGCCACCGTGGTGGGCGTGCCAACCAGCTTGTTCATCGCCGCTTGGTCGAGTTGGCACATGCCGTTTGTGGCGATTGCGGTGTTTGGCTTGCTGCTGTCAGCGCTGGCTTGGCGGGTGTTGCCGCGCATGCAAGGACACATGCAAGGCCCAGAACGGCCCGCCGTTCGCGCCATGATCACCAGCGTTTTGGCCGACGTCAATCACCGCTGGGCCTTTTTGTTTTCTGCCCTGATGATGTTCACTGGCTTTGCGGTGATTCCCTACATCACCATCTACCTGCAAACCAATGTGGGGCTGAATGCCCAACAAGTGCCGTTGATTTATTTGTTCGGTGGTGCGGCCACCTTGTTCAGTGCGCGCTGGATTGGGCGGCTCAGCGATCGGCATGGCAAGGTACAGGTGTTCACTGTCTTGGCGGCATTTGTGGTGCTGCCTTTGCAGGTGTTGACCCACCTGCCCCCGGTGGCGCTGCCCTGGGTGATTGCGCTCAACATGGTGATGTTTGTGGTGCTCAGCGGCCGCATGATTCCGGGCATGGCGTTGGTGGGGGCATCGGCCAACCCAGCGGTGCGCGGCAGCTTCATGGCCATCAACAGTGCTGTGCAATCGCTCGCCATGGGTGCCGCCGCCTTTGTCGGCGGCTTGATCATTTCACGCGATGCCCAAGGTTTGGTGCAAGACTACGGCTGGAACGCCGTGGTGGGTGGCACCGCCAGCCTGCTGTCGATTTGGGTGGTGCGCCGTTTAGTGGTGCGCGGCCCCGGCAACAGCCCCTCCAGCCAGAGCAATGCTTGAGGCGGCGACATCCATCAACGGATGGCGCGCCACAGCCCTGAATGCAAAGGGCGCTCAACGGTGCGGCGCGAAGATCAGTCGGCCTTGGCCCCTGAAGCTTTGACGATGGGCCCCCAGCGGGCGACTTCGGCGCGGTTCATTTCGGCCATTTGGGCCGGTCCATAGCCCATGATGTTGTAGCCCAAATCGGTCATGCGCTTGATGAAGTCGGGTGACTTGGTGCCCTTGATGGCCTCGGCGCTGAGCTTGGCAATGATCTCTGGCGGTGTGCCCACCGGCACCGACAAACCAAACCACACACCCGACTCATAGTTGGCCACACCCGCCTCGGCGATGGTGGGCAAATCAGGCAGGGTTGGGTCGCGCTTGGCGCCAGTGGTGGCCAAAGCGCGCAATTTGCCCGCCTTGATGTGGGGCAAGGCCGATGGGATGTTGTCAAACATCATCATCACTTGGCCGCCCAACAAGTCATTGACCGCTGGTGCGCTGCCCTTGTAAGGGATGTGCAGCATGTTCACGCCAGTGAGGAACTTGAACATCTCACCCGACATGTGGATGCTGGTGCCACTGCCGCTGGACGCGTAGTTGACTTGTTGCGACGGGTTTTTGGCCAGCGCAATCACTTCGGCCACGCTATTGGCTTTGACCGATGGGTGCAGCACCAACACGTTGTTGAGCGAGACCAAGGCCGCCACCGGGGCCAGGTCTTTGTTCGGGTCAAAGGGCATCTTGGCGTACAGCGCGGGGTTGATGCCTTGGATACCGCTGGTGGTCATGAAGATGGTGTAACCATCGGGTGCAGCGCGCGCGGCCTCAGTGCCACCAATGTTGCCGCCGGCGCCCGGGCGGTTTTCCACGGTGACCGGCTGGCCCAGGTTTTTGGACAGCTCAGCGGCAATGGCACGCGAAGCAATGTCCACCGCGCCCGCTGGAGGGAACGGGCATATCAAGCGAATGGGTTTATTTGGAAAGCCTTGGGCATGGGCCACACTGCCCAGCACCGTCAAGGCCACGCCGGCCAAAAGCGTCCGACGACGGTTGATTTCACGCATGATGTCTCCTGAGAAAAGGTTTGGCACCATCGTAACCGCCTTGCTTGCGCCACGGTCATGCGCCGCTATCAAAAGTCTCTTTGCGACCCTAGGAAAAACCCGAAGCGCACACCTGGCGCTGACCCCAGGAAGGTTGCCGGACACAAAAAAGCCTGCGCAAGGCAGGCTTGGGAAAGGTTTGGCCGAGAGGGGCAGGATCAAACCATGGACTTTTCGTATTCGGCTTCTTGGGCCAAGTGCACCCAGTCGACGATCTCGCCGCTGGGGTGGTAGCCACTGACCAATTGCTCGAGCATGCGCCGCAACACGCCGACATCGTTCACATCCAAGGCCACTTGCATGGCGTTCAAACTGTCTTGCAAGTCGGCCCAGGTCATTTTTTCTTCGCTGGCTTTCATGATGCGGGGGTGCAAGGTGGGCTGGGGGTCGTTGCCGATCAGCAATTCCTCGTAGAGTTTTTCGCCCGGGCGCAGTCCGGTGATCTCAATCGCAATGTCGCCGTCGGGGTTGTCCTCCGTGCGCAAGGTCAGTCCGGAGAGTTGGATCATGCGCTGGGCCAAGTCCATGATCTTGACCGACTCGCCCATGTCAAGTACAAACACATCACCACCCTTGGCCATGGCCCCAGCCTGGATCACCAACTGTGCAGCCTCTGGGATGGTCATGAAAAACCGCGTCACCTCCGGGTGGGTCAAGGTGATGGGGCCGCCATTTTTGATTTGCTGGCGAAACTTGGGCACCACCGAGCCAGAGGACCCCAGCACATTGCCAAAGCGCACCATGGAGAAAGTGGTTTTTCCTGGCTCGGCAGCCAAAGCCTGCAACACCAACTCGGCCAGGCGTTTGCTCGCCCCCATGATGTTGGTGGGACGCACGGCTTTGTCGGTGCTGACCAGCACCATGTCATCCACACCATGCTCAACAGCCAATTGCGCCACGGTGCGGGTGCCAAAGACATTGTTTTTCAGCGCCTCCGCAGGGTTGTGCTCCACCAGCGGCACATGCTTGTAAGCAGCGGCGTGGTAGATGGTGTTGGGCGACCACGTGGTGATGACCTCACGCATGCGCTCTGCTTCGCGCACCGAAGCGAGCAGCGGCACCAATTGGGTGACACCCTGGCCCAAGGCTTGGGATTTGTCGAGCAATTCTTGGTGGATTTCGTACAGCGCATATTCGCTTTGATCGACCAACAGCAATGTTTGCGGCTTGAGCTTCAAGATTTGCCGGCACAGCTCGCTGCCAATCGACCCACCCGCACCGGTGACCAACACCACTTTGCGGGTCACATTGCGGCCCAACAAAATATGGTTGGGGGCCACACTTTCGCGGCCCAACAAATCGTCGATGTCGAGTTCGCGCACATCTTCTGTGCTGACTTTGCCTTGGGCCAACTCCATCACACTGGGCAACGTGCGCACCGACACCTGGGCTTGCTGCATCAGCGCCAAAATTTCATTGCGCCGTTTGCGGTTGGCGGTGGGCAGGGCCAGCAACACATCGCTGATGCCCAGCGACACCACCAAGCCTGGCAAATCTTGCGGGCTGTAGATGGCCAAGCCATTGAGCACATGGCCATGCAAACGGTCATCGTCATCCAAATAGCCCACCACCCGCATCTCGTAGCTGTTGGCCAACGCATTGGCCAATTGGCGCCCAGCTGAACCAGCACCGTAAATCAGCACCTTGGGCAAGGTGCCCATCTTGAGTTGCGACAGATACAAACCGCCCAACCAATAACGCGCCAAAGCCCGTGAAGCGCCCACCAAAAACAGCACCAACAAGGGCTGGATCAAGCCCACCGTGCGGGGCACACCCGGCACACCCACCAAAGTAAAAATGGCCATGAACATCAAACCGTACAAACCCACGGCCTTACCCACCGTCACCAGGGCGGGCCAACCCGAATAGCGAAAGATGGCCCGGTACAAACCAAACGCCACAAACACGGGGACGGCCAGCACCAGTGAGACCCACACCGGGGTCATGGTTTTGAACTCGGGGTGGTTGGACAGCGACACCCATTCACCGACCCGCAAATAAAACGCCAAGGAAACGGCGATCACGCACAAGCTGGCATCGACCAATAAAACGATCAATCGTTTGACCGCCCGGGGCAAGGCCAGGGTGGGCATGGCGGCGGCCGAGAACGGATTGAAAGGTTTCATGCTGGCAAATGCCTCAGTGGGTAACACCCTCGCGGCGCAGCACTTTGAGAGCAGTGAGCCACAGGATGTGAAGATCAAAAACGAAGGATTGGCGTTGCAGGTACTCGGTGTCGAGCCGCACCTTGTCCACCAATGCAATTTCATCGCGCCCATTGACCTGGGCCCAACCGGTCAAGCCGGGCACCAATTGGTGCACGCCCGCTTGGGTGCGCATCTCGATCAAATCGGCTTGATTGAACAAAGCCGGGCGTGGCCCGACCCAGCTCATGTCCCCCACGAGGATGCTCCACAGTTGCGGCAACTCATCCAAACTGGTGCGGCGCAAAAAACCGCCCACGGGCGTGAGGTGGGCTTGGGGGTTGTCCAGCAAATGGGTGGCGACCGCCGGTGTACCGGTCTTCATGGTGCGCAACTTGGGCATGCGAAAAATGCGGTTGTGTTGGCCCACCCGGTCGGACCAATACAAAACGGGGCCCTT
>CAXNFO010000037.1:0-10144 GCA_964201395.1 Limnohabitans sp. | reverse complement strand
CGGGCGTTGCCCATGTCGGGTTTGAAGCCGCCCCAATTGCCGCCACCAGAACCGCCTCCTGAGGAGCCACCACCGGCGGGTCCGCCCCTTTTTCCACCCATCAGTTGGCCCAATTTCCGATTGAAGTCGCGCCAAATATCGTCTAAGTCGGGTGGCCCCGAGGTGGGCCTGGAAGGCTTTTTGGGCTGAGATTCGATGTCAGGCTTGCCGTCTGAATCATTCGGACGTGGTGCATTGCCACTCGGATCAGCATTGGGAGAGGCACCTGGTTGGGGAGCACCTTGCGAGTCAGGCGCCCTGCCCCATCGGCCATCATTGAGATTGAACATTCCCAAAAGACGTTTAGACCAAGCCAAGCCCAAGGGGTTCCAGCGATTAAGGTTCATGCGAGACCAACATTTCAATCCAAAAGAATGCCATTGTGCCCAATATCCAAAGACCCACTTTGACGTGGGTCGAAGAAAGCGTGAATGAACTTGAGTCGGGCGTCATCGCCCCCAACGGTCACAGTGACTCAGCGACTGGCTCGCCCTGCAAACGACTCACTCGGCGCGCCAATTCCGTGCGCAACTCGGACAAACCCAAGCCAGATTGGGCGCTGATGAAAAAACGGTCCACCAAATCGCCATCGAGCTCATAAAAGTCGCGCACCTGTACCGGCTTGCGAAAGTCAGGCAAGGCATCGACTTTGTTGAAGACCATCAACTGCGGAATCTTTTCAGCACCGATCTCATGCAACACGTTTTGCACCTGTTGAATTTGAGCCGCCCATTCTGGGTGGTTTGCGTCCACCACATGCAACAGCAAGTCGGCCTCAGCTGCTTCTTGCAGGGTGGCGGCAAAGGCTTTGACCAGCCCATGGGGCAGATCGCGGATGAATCCCACCGTATCGGACATGGAAGCCGTGTTCGCCAAACCATCTGTTTGGCCCAGGTAAATTTGCCGGGTGGTGGTGTCCAAAGTCGCAAACAATTGGTCAGCCGCATAGCTTTTGGCTTTGACCAATGCATTGAACAATGTGGACTTGCCCGCATTGGTGTAACCGACCAAGGACATGCGAAAAGCATCCTTGCGCATTCTTTGTTTGCGTTGTGTTTGCCTTTGGCGCATGACTTTTTCAAGTCGCTCGCGGGTTCGTTTGATCCCCTCACCCAACATGCGCCGGTCGAGTTCGATTTGGGTCTCTCCTGGGCCGCCGCGATTGCCAATGCCACCGCGCTGTCGCTCCAAGTGGGACCAACGTCGCACCAGCCTGGTTGACAGGTATTGCAGGCGTGCCAACTCCACCTGCAACTTGCCTTCGTGGCTGCGGGCACGCTGGGCAAAGATTTCCAAAATCAACAAAGTTCGGTCATTCACCGGCATGTCCCAATGGCGCTCTAAATTTCGTTGCTGCGCCGGGCTCAGTGACTGATCAAAAACCACCTCCAGCGCCCCAAGTTGGGTGGCCAGTGCCTTGATTTCCTCGGCCTTGCCTTTGCCCACAAACAGGGCTGGGTCAGGCGCTTGGCGCTTACACGCAATTTTGCCCACCGGACGCATGCCCGCACTTTGAACCAACAAACCCAGTTCTTCTAAATTGGCATCAAACCCATCGGTATGGAAATCCACCCCCACCAATAAAACCGGGGTGGCCACGGCGTTTGATGGGTTATTCAAAAGGCGGATTTCAATTTGCGTTGAAGAAAGCCAGCAGTGGCAGACAACTGAGGTGTAAGTCCATGGCTGGCTTGATGCTCAGGCGCCCTCGACGGGTGCCGCTTCGTCGGATTGGTAGGTCACCGCACGCCCGGGAACAATGGTGGAAATGGCGTGCTTGTAAACCATTTGGGTTACTGTGTTTCTCAAGAGAACCACGTACTGGTCAAAAGATTCCACTTGACCTTGTAATTTGATGCCGTTGACCAAATAAATCGACACCGGGATGTGTTCTCTGCGCAAAGCATTGAGAAACGGATCTTGTAATAACTGACCTTTGTTGCCCACGATATTCTCCGTGTTGGTGATGAAGCTTCGACCTTACCACACGCCCCTCGCCTGGGGCTTGATGTATTTACAAAAGACTCAATCTGCCTTGTTTTTGTAGGGGTTTTCTGAAGTTTTCATTTCAATGCGCAATGGCGTGCCTTCCAAATTAAAGGCTTTGCGAAATCGCCCCTCCAAAAACCGCTTGTAGGATGCACCCACATGCTCCAATGAGTTGCCATGGATGATGATGACCGGCGGGTTCATGCCACCCTGATGCGCGTAGCGCAATTTGGGCCGAAACATGCCGGCCCTTTGGGGGGATTGAAATTGCACGGCCTCGAGCAGCAAGCGGGTCAAAACAGGGGTTGACATTTTGCAGGTGGCGGCCCTGTGGGCTTGTGCGATCGATGCCCACACCGGTGCCAGACCCTGTCTTTTCTTGGCAGAAATGAGGTGTATGGCGGCAAACTTCAAAAAGGCCAGTCGGGCCTCAATGGAGCGGTGCACCAACTCGCGTTGATAGGCATCCACCGCATCCCATTTGTTGACCGCCAGAACAACGGCTCGACCACTTTCTAAGACGAAACCGGCAATGTGCGCGTCTTGATCGGTGACGCCTTGGGTGGCATCCAACAACAACAAAACCACATTCGCAGACTCGATGGCTTGAAGCGTTTTGACAACGGAAAATTTTTCGATCGCCTCAAATACCCGCCCTTTGCGGCGCAGACCGGCGGTATCGATCACCTCGTAGCGCTGACCATTGCGCTCAAAAGGCACACTGATCGCATCCCGGGTTGTGCCGGGTTGGTCAAAAGCGACCAGACGCTCTTCGCCCAACCACGTGTTGATCAAGGTGGATTTGCCCACATTCGGTCGACCCGCCACCGCCAGTTTGATGACCCCCTCGCTGGAAGCATCATCTTCAGTGCCGTAAAGGCCGGTGTCGTAGAGGGGTTGCAAGGCCACTTCAACCAAGCTGCGAATGCCCTGTCCGTGCGCCGCAGAAACCGGGTGGACCTCGCCCAAGCCCAACTCGTAAAACTCTGACAGCTGAACCCCTTGTTGCATGCCTTCAGCCTTGTTGGCGGTGAGCACGCAAGGTTTGCTGAGTTTGCGCAAAAAAGCGGCTATGTCATGGTCTTGCGCACTCAAGCCCTCACGCGCGTCGACCACAAAAATCACCACATCCGCTTCGGCCACGGCCTGCTGGGTTTGTTTGGCCATCTCTTTGTAGATGCCGCCCGAGGCATCGGGTTCAAAGCCACCGGTGTCCACGGCGATGAACTCAAATGATCCTTGCTTACCCTGACCATAGTGGCGATCGCGCGTCAAACCAGGAAAGTCCGCCACGATGGCATCGCGTGACTGGGTCAATCGATTGAAGAGGGTGGACTTGCCCACATTGGGCCGCCCCACCAGGGCCATGACGGGTTTCATGGCCGAGCGGGCGATATTTGCCAGGCCTGCACCAAACCTTTGCGGGTCACCGTGATGATGCGGTCTAGCGCCGCTGTGGGGTTGGCGGCCCACCCACTGCCATCGCTGGCAACGCGGTGAATCAATGCGCCATCTTGGTTGGAGAAGAAATACAACTGTCCGCCGCTGTCGCCCACCACCGAAGCGGCTGGGGTGAACAAAGGTGCCGTCAATTGTCGATAACGCAAACGGTCGGACTCCCATAATTTTTCACCATTGATGCGGCTCCAGGCCGTCAACAAACCGTTCCCATCTGAGGCCAAAAGCATGCGATCGTCGCCTGACAAACCTTGATCGCCCACCGAGCGGCGGCTCCACAACACTGCCGCGTTGCGTGAATCCACGCAGCCGATTTGGGCTTGAAAAGCCCGGGCGCACACCACGCTTGACGCACGCGACGCGGGTCCGACCAAGTCGACCAAGCGCTCCATGTCATTGGTGCCTCGGGAGGTGCCGATGGAGGCTTCCCATAAAACAGCGCCACTCAATGGCTGAATGCCCACCAGCCTCCCGCCTTGGCCTGCCACCAACACATCTCCGATGGGCAATAAAACCCCCATTTGTCGCAATACCAGGGGCTCACCCGGGCGGGCCTGGCTCCAGAGCACACGGCCATTGGCAGCGTCAAAAGCCCACACACTGCGATCGGCACTGAGAACAAATATCCGTCCACCAGCCACCAAAGGGGGCGTGAAAGACTGCGCCGTCATGGCCTTGCGCCAAATTTCTTTGCCGTCACGGATCACGATCAATTCGCTTTGCTGACCCATGACCGCATAAAACTGACCATCGCTGCCAACACCCGCACTCAAAGCTCCGACCTGCGTTCGCCACAATTCGCGGCCAGTGCTGGGGTCGAGTGCCCAAACGGCACCACGCCCATTGGCCAAACCCAGGGCTTTGGCTTGGACATTGATGGCCAAAGGAATGTCAATAGCGCCGCCAGCAAAGGACCAGACAGGTTGCAGGTTCAAGCTGTTGGCGACAACCCCCACGTCGGCCGGCTTGACCTTGGGGCTGGAGCCGCAGCCCAACAGCAACGACAGTCCCAAGCATCCTGACCAAAAGACGAGTCCATGGAACATCTTGGCCATGAAAAGACGCCACATCGCTGTCACGGCTTATCCGTTTCTGAAGATTTGGTGGCAACGCCAAGGGAGGCCAATTTGATCTCTAGCAAACGGCGGTACTCAGCCCGTTCGTCCATGGCCTTCCAAGCACTTTGGTAAAAACCGATGGCATCGCTTTTTTTACCTTCCAGCATGGCCAAATCTCCCAAGCGGTCTTGGGCCAAGGCTTGGTAGGCACTGGGCATCTTGGCCTGCAACAACTGCCGTGCCGCTTCATTTTGCTTTTTGTCCATGAGGATGGCCGACAAACGCAGTCTGGCCACAGCCTGGTAGCCGTCATCGGAGCCGTGCTCGACCACCCATTGGAGCTGGGTTTGGGCGTCGTCCGCGCGATCTTTTTCGTGCAACATTTGCGCCAACAACAACCCTGCTTGGCTGGCATAAACCGTGGATCCAAATTTGTCCTTGATGTCCGAGACCGCTCGCTCCATCAAGGTCAAGTCGGCAATGCGCTGGGCACGCTCAACGGTATCAAACAACACCGTGGCCTGAGACGCCTGTTGGCGCTGCCAGTAATTCCATCCTGTGTAGCCCAAATAAGCCAAAGCCAACACCGCCAACAGCGTGCTGATGGCATTGCCCCATTGCGCCCAAAAATGCTTGAGCTGATCGAGCTGTTCTTGCTCTTCTAAGTCGAGATTGGTCGCCATGGTGTTCCTAGATAGCTTTCGATTGTAGGTGGCTTGCCCAGACCCCAAGCTCAGACAAGGAGATGGTGTCTTGCTCGGCGCTGGCATCGCGCAAAGACTTGCGACCCACCTCACCGCGCTGCAACTCCTGCGGCGCAAAAATCAGGGCATAAGTGGCTCCCGAAGCGTCTGCCTTTTTAAACTGGGACTTCATGCTGCCCCACTCCAAGCGAGGGCTGGCATGCATTTGCACACTCAAGCCCGCTTGCCGCAAGGTATGAAGATGAACCAAAACCTGGGGCAAATCGTTGGCGTCGCCAACGATGGCATACACATCGGGTTTGGGTGGACTGGGCAACAAATTTTGTTCGCGCAATAACTCAATGACGCGCTCCACCCCCATCGCCCAGCCAATGGCCGGCGCTGGTTTTCCACCCAATTGCTCAATCAGCGTGTCGTAGCGACCACCGCCACAAATGGTGCCCTGGGAACCCAAGCTGTCGGTGATGAACTCAAACACCGTGAGGTTGTAGTAGTCCATGCCCCGCACCAAACGCGGGTTGATGCGGTATTCAATCTGGCTGGCATCCAGCATTTGGCGCAAGCGATCGAAATGCGCCAACGATTCGGTTCCTAAAAAATCCATCAGCTTGGGCGCCGCATTGACCAGGGTTTGCAGGTCAGGGTTCTTGGTGTCCAAAATGCGCAATGGGTTGGTGTGCAAGCGCCGTTTGGCGTCGGCATCCAGTTGGCTTTCGTGCTGCTCCAGGTAGGCGATCAAGGCCAAGCGATGCGCTTGGCGCTCGGGCAGTTGCCCCAAGCTGTTGATTTCCAAACGCACATCGACCAAGCCCAATGCTTTCCACAAATGATGGGCCAACAAAATGATCTCGGCATCCACTTCGGGGCCTGCAAAACCCAAGGCCTCGGCCCCAATTTGGTGAAATTGGCGATAACGACCGCGCTGAGGCCTTTCATGGCGAAACATCGGGCCCATGTAATAAAGCCTTTTGCCGCCCTCGTACAACATGGAGTGTTCGATGCTGGCGCGAACCACACCGGCGGTGTTTTCTGGCCTCAAGGTCAACTCTTCACCATTCAAACGATCGGTAAAGGAATACATCTCCTTCTCAACGATGTCGGTGACTTCACCCAGGCCACGCACAAACAAACCTGTGGGCTCCACGATGGGGGTGCGCAAGTTTTGATAGGCATGGCGGCGCATCAAATCACGCACAACCCCTTCCAACCACTCCCAATCGGCAGATTGCGGGGGCAAGACATCGTTCATGCCCTTGACTGCAGATATTTTGTCAACCATCTTCAAATCTTTCTTGGCTTGCGTTCAAGCGGTGCTGTATTTGTTCTCTATGTATTTTTCAACGAGGGCATGAAACTCATTGGCGATGTTGTCGCCCCGCAAAGTCATGGCCTTTTCGCCGTCAATGAACACCGGGGCGGCAGGCGCTTCGCCCGTGCCTGGCAAGCTGATGCCAATATCCGCATGCTTGCTTTCACCGGGGCCATTGACGATGCAGCCCATGACCGCCACCTTCAAATGCTCCACACCCGGGTATTGCTGGCGCCAGATGGGCATATGGGCGCGCAGGTAGTCATCAATTTGTTTGGCCAGCTCTTGGAAAGTCGTGCTGGTGGTGCGACCACAACCCGGGCAAGCCGTGACGCTGGGTACAAAGGTGCGCAAGCCCAGGGATTGCAAAATTTCAGAGGCAATGACCACTTCTTGGGTGCGGGACTCTCCGGGCTGGGGGGTGAGCGACACCCGAATGGTGTCGCCAATGCCCTCTTGCAACAAAATGGACAAGGCGGTGGCCGAGGCCACCGTGCCTTTGGTGCCCATGCCCGCCTCGGTCAAGCCCAAGTGCAAGGGATGGTTGCAGCGCTGAGACAGCTCGCGATAAACCGAAATCAAGTCTTGTACGCCAGAGACTTTGCAGCTGAGCATGATTTGCTGCGGCGCCATGCCCAATTTTTGGGCCAGTTGGGCCGAGTCAATGGCCGAGGTGATCAATGCCTCATACATCACTTGTTTCGCGTCCCACGGTTGTGGCCGATCGGCGTTTTCATCCATCAAGCGGGCCAGCAACTCTTGATCCAAACTACCCCAATTGACGCCAATGCGCACCGGCTTGTCCCAGCGCAAAGCCGCCTCGATCATTTGGGTGAATTGTTTATCGTGTTTGTCGCCTTTGCCCACGTTGCCTGGGTTGATGCGGTATTTGGACAGCGCTTGTGCGCAATCGGGGTGGTCTGATAACAAACGATGGCCGTTGTAGTGAAAGTCGCCGATCAAGGGCACATCCACACCCATGCGGTCCAATTGCTCGCGAATCGGCGCCACGGCCTTGGCGGCTTCAGGCGTGTTCACCGTGATGCGCACCAACTCCGACCCGGCCGTGGCCAACTCTTTGACCTGGATGGCGGTGCCAATCACATCCACCGTGTCGGTATTGGTCATCGACTGGACGCGAACTGGCGCATTGCCACCCACAGTGACCACTTTAGAGCCCCACTTGACCTCCCCTTGCAGGCTGTGACGAACTTGTGCATGGGCAACATGGATCGGTTTTTTCATGGCATCAACTCAAGGTTTGTTGGTTTGGGTCGGCAATTGGATTGGATTTTGCGGCAAAGCCATGGGGGTCACCGGTGTGATGACCATATTTTCAGACAGCGGACCAGAGTGACCGGGTTTACCCGCCACAGGATCGCGGGCTGCAGGGCGCGCAGGGGTGACTGGAACCGATATGGCCGGCATTTCAGAGGCCGTGGCGGGCGAGGCCTGCGCAGGCGCTTCCCCCGATGCCCCGTCTGCGCTGCTGGCACCTGTCGGGGTTGGGGTCGCCGTGGGTGTTGCAATCTCGTTCGAGCCGGGCCCAACAAACCACAGCAAACCCACCAAGGCCAAGACCACACCCAGCGCAGCCCATTTCATTGGCCAGCGCTTGGGAGAAAACAGCATGGGTCCCGACCACCGGTTGGGGTTGTAGGGATGGGCGAAGGTTTGGTTTCTCCCCACCCTCAAGTCCCGCTGCGGAGACAGGGGCAACAAGGGCAACAAAGCGCTTTCATCTGCCTTCAAATGGCGGCAAATGCCCAAGGCCAAACTGCGGACAAAAAGATCATCGGGCATCTCATCCAATTGGTCTGATTCAAGGGCTTGAAGACGAGCCGGACGTACCTTCAGGGCCACGGACAAGGCCTCCAAACTGATGTGGGAAGCCTCGCGTTGTTGACGCAACCAAGCGCCGGCAGTCAAAGGCATGGCTTCAGACATGTCCCGCACCTCAACCCTTGGCCAGGCTGTCACAGCGTGACATGGCCATCTCGGTTTTGTTGCGCCATCGGTATCCGGGTTGGTTCATGGCCCTTTGAAACTGTGGCAGGGCTTGGGCAGTTAATCCTTGCTGGCACAACCACAGTCCCCAATTGTGTTGCAGATCAGCCAATTCCGAGCCCAAACTGGGCGCACGTTGAGCCAACCGGAGTCCTTCTTCAAAGCTATTTCTGGCCATGGCCGATTGCCCCATTTTTTCCAAAATCAAGGCCTTCATATTGTGAACCGCTATCCACTGAGGGTCGGCGGCCTGGGCTTGGACAATTTCCTGCAATGCAATGCTGGCTTGACCCTGCTCAAAATAGGCTTGCGCCAAGTCCAAACGCGCCGCAGCGCGAGCGCGTTGCGCGGCGTCTTTGGGTTCTAGGGTCCAGACCCCCACAGGCGCATCGTCCATGGACCAAGGTTTAGAAGCCCCCAGGCCACAGGCACACAAGCAGCCTGCCCAAAGACTGGCCCACAAAACACGCAAGCTGGGTTGCAGCGTCATGAGGGGGACACCACCATCGGAATGACACGCTGGCTCGCCTTGCGCTGGGCCAGTTTGGTGCGGTCCACCACATCCCCAGCCAACTGGCCACAGGCGGCGTCAATGTCGTCGCCGCGTGTTTTGCGAACCGTGGTCACCAATCCTGCTTGCTGGAGTTGCTGCGCGAAACGCTGAACGGCCTCAGCACTGGAACGCATCAAGCCCGAGGCGGGGAATGGGTTGAATGGGATCAGGTTGAGCTTACAAGATAGGCCTTGCCCGCCCACACCGGACATGGCGATGAGTTCAATCAGCTGCTGGGCATGTTCCGGTTGGTCATTCACCCCCGAGAGCATGCAATATTCAAAGGTGATGAAGTCCCGCGGTGCATGGTCCAAGTAGCGGAGGCTGGCTTGCATCAACTCAGCCAAGGGATACTTGACATTCAGTGGCACCAATGCATCGCGCAAAGGGTCCGTGGGGGCATGCAAAGACACGGCCAATGCCACAGGGCAATCTTGTCCAAGTCGGTCCATCATCGGCACCACACCGGAGGTAGAAACAGTCACACGGCGCCTGGAAAGCCCATAACCATGGTCATCGAGCATGGTTTTCAAAGCCGGCACAAGGGCTGAATAGTTTTGCAGCGGCTCGCCCATGCCCATCATGACCACGTTTGAAATCACGCGATCGGTTCGACCCAACTGCTGGCGCAAATGGTGTTCGGCCATCCACAACTGGGCGGTGATTTCAGCCGTGGTGAGGTTGCGGCTGAACCCTTGATGTCCCGTCGAGCAAAAACGGCAACCAACTGCACAGCCCGCTTGAGAGGAGACGCACAGGGTACCTCGATCAGATTCAGGAATGTAGACAGCTTCAACCGCATCACCCTGCCCAACGGAGAAAAGCCACTTGATGGTGCCATCTGCCGAGGTGTAAGTCTTTATCACATCCAGGCCTTTGATGCAAGCATGCGAATTCAGCTTTTGGCGAAATACGAGTGCCAAATCGGTCATGCGATCGAAATCGGACTCGCCTCTTTGGTGGATCCAGCGAAACAACTGCTGGGCTCGAAAGCGTTTTTCTCCCAGGCCTTCACAAAAAGCCTGCA
>CAXNFO010000036.1:0-10334 GCA_964201395.1 Limnohabitans sp. | reverse complement strand
GGCCTGAATGTGCTGGGCTTTGAGCCTTCGGGTGAACTGCTGGTGATGCTGATTTTGGGCGGCGTGGGCCGCTTGTATGGTGCATTTGTCGGCCCCTTGGTGTTTTTGGTGGCGCAAGATTTCTTGGCCAAAAAATTCCCCGAGTACTGGTATTTCGGCATTGGCCTGATGCTGGTGCTGGTGGTGCTGTTTGCACGTGGCGGCATTTTGGGCTTGATCGATGGCTGGGTGACACGCTTCAAAGGAAAAACTGCATGAGCAGCGTGCTGGAAACCCGGGGCCTGTGCAAAAGCTTTGGGGCTTTGACCGTGGCCGAGCAGATCAATTTCCGCTTGGAGCCCGGCTCCCGCCATGCCCTGATTGGCCCCAATGGCGCGGGCAAAACCACCTTTGTCAACTTGCTCACAGGCAGGCTGACACCCACCTCTGGCCAGGTGTTCATTGGTGGCCAAGACGTGACCGCCCTGCCCCAAGCCGAGCGGGTGCGCCGCGGACTCGGGCGCACCTTTCAGATCAACACCTTGTTCAAGAAAATGACCGTGCTCGACAACGTGGCACTGGGTGTGGCCGAGCGCTTGAAAGTGGCCGACCAAATTTGGGAGCCCGCGCGCGCTTTGAAGGCCGTGCGCGATGAGTCCATGGCTTTGTTGGAGCTTTTGGGCATTGCCGCCGATGCAGGCTTGCGCATCACCGATTTGCCCTATGGCAAACAACGCTTGGTCGAGATCGCCATCGCCCTGGGTCTGCAACCCAAGGTGCTGTTGCTCGATGAGCCAGCCGCTGGCGTGCCATCGATGGAATCAGACCGCATCCTGCAAGCGCTGGACGCCTTGCCCACAGACATGGCCATCCTGATCATCGAGCATGACATGGACTTGGTATTTCGCTTTGCCAAGCGCATCACCGTGCTGGTGCAAGGCGAGGTCTTGTGTGAAGGCAGTCCCCAAGAAATAGCCGCCGACAAACGGGTGCACCAGGTGTACTTGGGAGAGCAACATGACTGAACCCAGCACCCCCATGGCCCTGCGACTGCAAGGCGTTCGTGCGGGCTATGGCGAGACCGTGGTGTTGGAGGACATCAGCTTTGAAGTGCCAGAGCGCGGCGCGCTGGCCTTGCTGGGCCGCAACGGGGTGGGCAAAACCACCTTGTTGGCCACCTTGATGGGGCACACCCAATTGCACGGTGGGCGCATTGAGTACCGTGGCCAATCGATCGAGCGCTCACCCGTGCACGAACGCTCACGCTTGGGCATTGGCTATGTGCCCCAAACCCGAGACATTTTTCCATCTCTCAGCATCGAAGAAAACCTGCTGGTGGCGGCGCGCAAAGGCCGCTGGCCCATGGAGCGTGTGTACGATTTATTTCCGCGTCTGGCCGAGCGGCGCAGCCACATGGGCAACCAAATATCTGGCGGAGAACAACAAATGCTCTCCATTGGTCGTGCGCTCATGGGCGACCCCGCCATTTTGCTTTTGGACGAGCCCATGGAGGGCTTGGCGCCCATCATTGTGGAAATGCTTTTGCAAGCCCTGACCCGCTTGATCCGTGAGGAAGCTCTGACCGTGGTCCTGGTGGAGCAATCGGCCAAACTGGCCTTGCAAGTCACTGAAGACGTTTTGGTGCTCAGCCGCGGCCGCATCATCCACAGCGGCAAAAGCGCCGACCTGCTGGCCCAACCCGATCAGCTGGCCCAACTCATCGTGGCCCACTGAGCAGGCGCTCGGCCCTGGGCCTGACCAGTCCCCGATAAAATACGGCCTGTGAGTGACACCGCACAGACCCCCCAGACCGAATTGCCCAAAACCTTGAACCACAACGCATTTGTGTTGGGCGTGTTTTTTTTGTTTCTGGGGTTTTCCACGCTGTTTGTCGATGCCAAACCCTTGCGCCACCAGGTGCTGTTCATCCTGTTGCAAGGCCTGTCGTTCGCGGCAGGTTCGATCTGCCTGTGGGCCTGGTTGCGCAACTTGCGCCGACCGCGCGATCGGGGCTGATGCCCCTGGGCTGATCTCAGGTGGCAAGCATCACCCAAACGCAAGAACGAAGCGCTGGCCTGCGCTGGAACGCTCACAGGTTGTGATACGCCGATTTGTGCACCAAGCAAAAATCTTTCAAACCCACCATGTTCTTTTGCTCGGTGGTGTTGGCGTAAACCTCCGCCTTGATCCGATCTTGCTCGGCTTGGTTGACTTTGCTCACACACTTGCGCTTTTTGAAGGTGTCTTTGAAACGCTCCGACACATCGCCTTTGAATCTGCACATTTTTTCAATGGTTTCGTTGAACGCCGCGTCGCGCATGATGCGCACACAGGTGTGGGTCAAGCCGTCTGCCGGTTTTTGGCCCCAAGACGGCCCGCTCAGGCACAGCCCCCACACCCCCCAAACCAGCCAGCGCCCAAGTGCAAGCCCGCCCATGCCCACTCGTGACCCACGCGCCGCTGGGGCTTGGGGCCGGGTCAGGCCGCTACAATTCAACATGGCATGCGGGTGTAGTTCAATGGCAGAACGGCAGCTTCCCAAGCTTTAGACGAGGGTTCGATTCCCTTCACCCGCTCCAATCGCCCCGAGACCGTGTCATTGACAAACATTGAAGTCCACACGCGGTCTTGCACAGGGCCAGGTCAGATCAAGGGCACGCCGGTTTTGGATTGGATGAAATCGCGGGTCACGCCCGTGGCCAGCTCCACCAATTTGAGGCCTTGCGGGGTGACATCCATCACGCCCAGGTCGGTGATGATGCGGTCGACCACCGCCACACCGGTCAAAGGCAAGGTGCAGTCGGCCAAAATTTTCAGGTCTTCGGTGCCGTCTTTTTTCTTGGCCACATGCTCCATTAACACGATGACGCGCTTGACGCCAGCCACCAAATCCATGGCGCCGCCCATGCCCTTGACCATCTTGCCGGGGATCATCCAATTGGCCAGATCACCACGCCCGCTGACTTGCATGGCGCCCAAAATGGACAAATTGATTTTTCCGCCACGGATCATGGCAAAACTGTCATGACTACCAAAAATTGAGGTGCCAGCGATGGTGGTCACGGTTTGCTTGCCGGCATTGATCAGGTCGGCATCGACCTCTGACTCTTTGGGGAAGGGCCCAATGCCCAGCATGCCGTTCTCCGACTGCAACCAGACATCGATGTCCGCCGGGACGTGGTTGGCCACCAAGGTGGGGATGCCGATGCCGAGGTTGACGTAAAACCCGTCTTCGAGTTCGTGTGCCGCGCGTGCGGCCATTTGGTCTTGGCTCCAGCTCATGTCAAACCCCTGATGTTTCGGTGATGGTGCGCTTTTCGATGCGCTTTTCTGGGTGGGCGTTGAGCACCAGTCGGTGCACATAAACGCCGGGCAAATGAATTTGATCGGGGTCCATGTCACCGATCTCCACGATTTGCTCCACCTCGACGACACAAATCTTGCCGGCCATGGCTGCGGCCGGGTTGAAGTTGCGCGCCGTCAAACGGAATTGCAAATTGCCCGACTTGTCAGCGCGCCAGGCCTTGACCAAGGCCACATCGGGCACCAAGGCGCGCTCCATGACATAGGTTTCCCCATCGAACTCGCGCAGCTCTTTGCCTTCGGCGACCATGGTGCCCACGCCCGTTTTGGTGAAAAAGGCCGGAATGCCCGCACCACCGGCGCGAAGTTTTTCGGCCAAGGTGCCTTGGGGGGTGAATTCCAACTCCAATTCACCGGCCAGGTATTGGCGCTCAAACTCTTTGTTCTCGCCCACATAAGACGAAATCATTTTTTTGATTTGTCGGGTTTCGAGCAAGCGGCCCAAGCCAAAACCGTCCACCCCTGCGTTGTTGGAGATGACGGTCAAATCCTTCACGCCACTGGTGCGCATGGCCTCGATCAATGCCTCGGGAATACCGCACAAACCAAAGCCGCCCACCGCCAACAATTGGCCGTCTTTGACGATGCCCTTGAGCGCCTCATTGGCGCTCGGAAAGATTTTGTTCACACCTGGCTCCGTGACTGAAAAACATCAACGATACTACAACTCAACACGCTTGCCGTGGCCTCTTGCAAGCCTCGCCAACCCGACTTTGACCTCTGTTGACCCTCGGAGCAAACCCATGAACCGTTACCCCATGCCAAGCCTGGAATCGCTGCCCCCAGACCTGCAAGCACGCATTCTGGAAGTGCAAGAAAAGGCCGGTTTTGTCCCGAATGTGTTTTTGGCTTTGGCGCGCCGCCCGGCTGAATGGCGCGCGTTTTTTGCCTACCACGACGCCTTGATGTTGAAAGAGGATTCGGGTCTGACCAAGGGTGAGCGCGAAATGATCGTCACCACCACCAGCGCGGCCAACCACTGTTTGTATTGCGTGGTGGCCCACGGCGCGATATTGCGCATTTACGAGAAAAAGCCCCTGGTGGCCGATCAAGTCGCGGTCAACCACCGCAAAGCCGATATCAGCCCGCGCCAAAAGGCCATGCTCGACTTTGCGATGAAGGTTTGTCTGCACAGCGACCAGATTGAGGACAGCGACTTCCCCACCCTGCACGCCCACGGCTTCAGCGACGAAGACATTTGGGACATCGCCGCCATCACCGCCTTTTTTGGGCTGTCCAACCGCATGGCCAGCTTCAGCGGCATGATGCCCAATCCCGAGTTCTACGCCATGGGGCGCCAACCCAAAGCCAAACCGACCTGATCAGGTGATGTGCGCGCGCATCCAGTCGGGCAAAGGGGCTGATTTTTGTGCCGGGAAGTCCACCCAAATGGTGGTGGCGCCGCCAGCGGCGTGAATCACACCGGGCTGATCCACGGGCTCAAACGTGGCCCAGGATTCAAATGAACTGCGGCCCGCGTCGCTGACATACATCTTCATGCGCACATTGCAGGGGTACTGCAGCTGCTTGTAAAAGTTGCAAAAAACGTTGACGATCACCGGTCCTTGCCCCTGAGGGTTGGGATCACAGCCAATGCGGGTGAACCACTCAATGCGAATGGTCTCCATGAAGCGCATGTAGCTGGCATTGTTGAGGTGGCCCATGGCGTCCATGTCGCCCCAACGGATGGGCATGATCATCTCGTGAACCAGCTTTTTGACCTCTGGAATCTCCAACTTCATGCGTTCCCCCTGGGGGTGGGTGTTGCCAACGGCGCTGTTGGGCGGTGGATGGTGTGCTTCATGGACAAGTCTCCGAATGTGCGGACGATTATCTCCATCTGGCACCAACGCTCGCAATTAGAATGCCCAACGTTGATCACAGCCATTTGAGGACACGATGACCGCAGCCGAAATCATTGCCCAGTACGGACCCCGTGAAGCCATGGAATACGACGTGGTCGTGGTCGGCGCCGGCCCGGCGGGCTTGTCCACCGCCATCCGCTTGAAGCAGTTGGCGCAAGAAAAAGGCCATGAGGTGTCGGTGGTGGTGTTGGAAAAAGGCTCCGAGCCGGGCGCGCACATTCTGTCGGGCGCCATCATGGACCCGCGTGCCATCACCGAACTGTTCCCCGACTGGAAGGCCATGGGCGCACCCTTGAACCAACCGGTGACCGATGACGCCTTCATGTTCTTCACCGAAAACAGTGGCATTCGCACGCCCAACTGGCTGCTGCCCGAGTGTTTTCAAAACCACGGCAATTACATCGTCAGCTTGGGCGACGTGACGCGCTGGTTGGCGCAACAGGCCGAGGCCTTGGGCGTTGAAATATTCCCGGGTTTTGCTGCGGCCGAAGTGCTGTACACCGAAGCGGGGGCTGTCAAAGGCGTGGCCACCGGGAACATGGGGGTGGGCAAAGACGGTGAGCCCACGGAGAACTTCCAACTCGGCATGGAATTGCATGCCAAGTACACGGTGTTTGCCGAAGGCGCGCGCGGCCACTTGGGCAAACAAGTCATCGCCCGCTTCAAGCTTGACGCCGGCAAAGACCCCCAAAGCTATGGCATTGGCATCAAAGAGCTGTGGGAAATTGACCCGCAACGCCACCAAGCCGGTTTTGCCATGCACAGCGCCGGCTGGCCTTTGGAGAACGATGTGTACGGCGGGTCATTTTTGTACCACGCCGAAGGCAACAAGGTGGTGGTGGGTTTTGTCGTGGGTTTGGACTACACCAACCCCTACCTCAGCCCTTATGAGGAGTTTCAACGCTTCAAAACCCACCCCAATGTCCGTTGGTACTTTGAGGGCGATGCCGAAAAAGGCATTGCGCCGGGCAAGCGCATTTCTTATGGCGCGCGCGCCATCACCGCTGGTGGCTTGCTGTCGCTGCCCAAAACCGTGTTCCCGGGCGGCGCTTTGGTGGGTTGTGATGCTGGCTACCTGAATGCCAGCCGCATCAAGGGCAGCCACGCCGCCATCAAAACCGGCATGCTCGCCGCCGAGGCCGCTTTTGACGCCTTGCAAGCGGGACGCCAACACGATGAGCTCAGCGCCTACCCACAAGCGTTTGAGAACAGCTGGCTGTACACCGAACTCAACAAAGCGCGCAACTTCAAGCAGTGGTTTAAAAAGGGCTTCAACGTCGGCTCGCTGATGACCGGCATCGAGCAGTTTGTGCTGCGCGGCAACATCCCTTGGACCATCCACCGCCTGAAACCCGACCATGTGGCTCTGCGCTCTTACAGCGAATGCAAGCCCATCCGCTACCCCAAACCCGATGGGGTGTTGAGCTTTGACCGCTTGAGCAGCGTGTTCATCAGCAACACCAACCACGAAGAGAACCAACCCGTCCACCTGACCTTGACCGACCCCACCATACCGGTGTTGGTCAACAAGCGCATGTACGCCGGGCCCGAGACGCGCTACTGCCCGGCCGGTGTGTATGAATACGTGCAAAACGATGACAAAACCGAGCGCTTGCAAATCAACGCGCAAAACTGCGTGCACTGCAAAACCTGTGACATCAAAGACCCCACCCAAAACATCATTTGGGTCACACCCGAAGGCGGCGGCGGGCCCAATTACGCCGGCATGTGAGGGCGCTTGGCGGGGTGGTTAGAATTCCGCCGGTCAGGAGAGAGTTCGCAAGAACCGCCGAAGGCTGAACGCTCAGGCAAAAGGACTGACTAAATCGATTCTGTTGGAGAGAGGTGCTGTGCAACACGGCATCCACCGAAGGGGCAAAGCTGCCAAATGGCTGTCTGAATCTCTCAGGTAAAGCGGACAACAGGGTTCCCGGTGCTGGCATGGGGCTGGCACTGCCATTGGCTGGAGCCCACTTTGTCCGATCTCACGCTGCTCAAAACCCCGCTGCATGGCCTGCACCGGTCCTTGGGTGCCCGCATGGTGCCTTTTGCGGGCTACGACATGCCGGTGCAATACCCCGCAGGCCTGATGGCCGAACACAAACACACCCGCGCTGCAGCGGGCTTGTTTGATGTGTCGCACATGGGCCAAATCCGGTTGGTGGGCACCGAGGCGGCCAGCGCCTTGGAAACCTTGATCCCCATGGACGTCATGGGCCTGGGGCTGAACCAACAACGCTACGGCCTGCTGCTCAATGAACACGGCGGCATCATCGACGACTTGATGTTTGTCAACCGGGGTGATGACCTTTTGCTGATCGTCAATGGCGCTTGCAAGGTCCACGACATTGCGCACATTCAGGCCGCCATTGGCACCCTGTGCCAAGTCATCCCCCTGCCCCAGCAAGCCTTGCTGGCCTTGCAAGGCCCAACGGCCGCACAGGCTTTGGGAAACTTGATTCCCGGCGTTTCTGCCTTGGTCTTCATGACTGGTGGGGCCTTCAGCTGGCAAGGCCACCCCCTGTACATCACCCGCAGCGGCTATACCGGGGAAGATGGTTTTGAAATCTCCGTTCATCAAGACGCGGCCAGCCTCTTGGCCCAAGCCCTGCTGGCGCAAGACAGTGTGGCCCCGATTGGCCTGGGCGCGCGCAACTCTTTGCGGCTCGAGGCTGGTTTATGCCTGTATGGCCAAGACATTGACGCGCAAACCACGCCAATTGAAGCGGGTCTGAACTGGGCCATCCAAAAAATCCGCCGCAGCCACGGTGAACGTGCCGGTGGATTTCCAGGCACCGAGCATGTGCTGGCCCAGTTGGACGGCCGTCAAGCCTTGCAGCGCCGCCGGGTTGGTCTGCTGGCCCTGGAGCGGGTGCCGGTGCGTGAACACACGGTATTGCAGTCGCAGGATGGTCAAACTGTGGGCGAAGTCACCAGCGGACTCCTGGGCCCGAGCATCGATCAACCCATCGCCATGGCCTATGTGGACACGGCCCACGCGGTGGTCGGGCAGCGATTGAACGCCATCGTGCGCGGCAAAGCCGTGCCCATGGAAGTCGTTGCCATGCCGTTTGTGCCCAACCGTTACCACCGCGGACCGAAATAATTGGAATCTGACCCCAGTTAATCCATGAACCCTTTTTAGAACCAGCAAAGGAACCTCCCCATGAGCCTCAAATACACCGTTGAACACGAATGGGTTCGCCCCGAAGGCGCGGTCGCTTGCGTGGGCATCACCCACCATGCCCAAGACGCCTTGGGCGATGTGGTGTTTGTGGAGTTGCCCGAAGTGGGCAGCCATTTCGACCAAGGCGCTGTCGCTGGCGTGGTCGAGTCGGTCAAAGCCGCGGCCGACGTCTACATGCCCATCAGTGGCACTGTGACCGAGGTCAATGAAGCCTTGCGCGACGACCCCTCCTTGGCCAACACCGACCCTTTGGGGGCCGGCTGGTTCTTCAAGGTTCAAGCCAGCGCACCCGCCCAAATCGATGCATTGATGGATGAAGCCGCCTATGCGGCCTTGACCGGTTCGTGACCGCACACGGTGGGCGCAAGCCGTTTGTCGCTGGCGTTCGCCCACCGCTTTTTTCCCGCCACTGATCCCTGACCCTTGCCACCCAAAGGCCCTGCCATGCTCATGCCCACCGCCAAGCCCCTGGACGAATTGGAAAACCATTCGGAGTTCATTGCCCGCCACATCGGCATCAGTGCCGCAGACGAGCAACACATGTTGGGGGTCATTGGTGCGGCTTCGCGCCGTGCCCTGATCGAGGCCATCGTGCCCCGCTCCATCGCCCGGCGCCAAAGCATGCAACTGCCTGCCCCCATCACCGAAGCGGCGGCTTTGGCCGAGCTCAAGGCCATGGCCAGTCAAAATCAATTGCTCAAAAGCTTCATTGGCCAGGGTTACCACGGCACCCACACCCCCGGCGTGATCTTGCGCAATATTTTGGAAAACCCGGCTTGGTACACCGCCTACACGCCTTACCAAGCGGAAATCAGCCAAGGCCGCATGGAAGCCTTGGTGAACTTTCAAACCATGGTCTGCGACCTGACTGCCATGCCTATCGCCAATGCCTCCATGCTCGACGAGGCCACCGCCGCCGCCGAGGCCATGACCTTGGCCAAGCGCCAGGTGAAAGCCCGCAGCATGCGGATGGTGGTGGATTCAGATTGCCACCCGCAAACCATCGAGGTGATCCAAACCCGGGCCCAGCCCTTGGGCATCGACGTGGTGCTGACCCACGGACCAACGGAATGGCAAACCACTTTGGCCGCGGGTGGCTACTTTGCCGCCTTGCGTGCGTACCCTGGCAGCAGTGGTGCATTGCTTGACGCGTCGGCCGATGCTGACATCATCCACAGCCACCAAGCGGCACTGATTGTGTGTGCCGATTTGTTGGCCCTGACCCTGCTTAAACCGCCTGGCGAAATGGGCGCCGACATCGTGGTCGGCACCACGCAACGCTTTGGCATGCCCATGGGCGCGGGCGGCCCGCATGCTGCTTATTTGGCGTGCAAAGACGAATACAAACGCTCCATGCCCGGTCGCTTGGTCGGGGTCAGCATCGATGTTCACGGACAACCGGCCTACCGACTGGCCCTGCAAACCCGTGAGCAACACATTCGGCGAGAGAAAGCCACCTCCAATATTTGCACCGCCCAAGTGCTGCCTGCGGTGGTGGCCAGCATGTATGCGGTCTACCACGGGCCCCAAGGCTTGAAGCGCATCGCCCAACGCGTGAGCAGCTATTGCGCCATCTTGGCCCAGGGCTTGCAACAAATGGGTTGCGTGTTGCGCCATGACACCGCCTTTGACACCTTGGGCGTGGTGATGGCGTCTCCCTCAGCGGCGAGCGAGTTGCAAGCGCGGGCTGTGGCCGCCGGTGTCAATCTGCGGCGCTTGAACGACCACACCATCGGCATCAGCCTGGACGAAACCACCACCCGCGAAGATGTGCAGTTGCTGTGGCAGTTGTTGGCCCGGCCTGACAGCGCTGTGCCCGACTGGTCGCGCTTTGAAAAAGGCATTGAACCCCTGATCCCCGAGGGCTTGCGCCGCAGCAGCGACTTTCTCACCCACCCGGTGTTCAGCCGCTACCACTCCGAGACCGGCATGCTGCGCTA
>CAXNFO010000035.1:0-10628 GCA_964201395.1 Limnohabitans sp. | reverse complement strand
CCACGGGCAATGTCGGCGCTGGTGCGGGCGCCACTGTGGGCAAGGTTTTTGGGCCCCAGTTGGCCATGAAAGGGGGCATTGGCAGTGCGGCCCTGACCGTTTCTGGCGTGACGGTAGCGGCTTTGGTGGTCGTCAATGCCTTGGGCGATGTGGTGGAACCGGCCAACGGCCGCATCCTGGCTGGTGCCAGGAAAAAAGCCTCAGGTCTGGAGCTTCAAGACACCGTGAGCAGCCAGCTCCAGGGCCTGTCCACGGGGCTGATGTCAGCGGGTGGAAACACCACGATAGGCGTGATTGCCACGGATGCTGTGCTGAACAAAAGCCAAGCCCACCGGCTGGCACAAATGGGGCACAACGGCTTGGCCCGCACCATTCGCCCCGTTCACACCCCTTGGGATGGTGACACCTTGTTTGCGCTGGCCACCGGTCAAAGCGGTGTGGCAGCAGACATGATGCTGCTGTCGACCTTGGCCAGTGAAGTCACCGCCTTGGCGGTGCTCAATGCGGTGGCGAGTGCAAAAGGGTTGCGCTTGGCCAGCGGTGAATGGTGGCCCAGCGCCCAAGACATCAACTGAGGGCTTTGTAGCGCACCCGCTTGGGCTTGGCACCCTCCTCGCCCAGGCGCTTCTTCTTATCGGCTTCGTACTCTTGGTAGTTGCCGTCAAAGAAAGTCCAATGCGAATCACCTTCGCAAGCCAGGATGTGTGTGGCAATGCGGTCCAAGAACCAACGGTCATGGCTGATCACCATCACGCTGCCAGCAAACTCCAGGAGGGCATCCTCCAAAGCGCGCAAGGTTTCCACATCCAAGTCGTTTGACGGCTCGTCCAACAACAAAACGTTACCCCCTGCGATCAAGGTTTTGGCCAGGTGCAGGCGGCCGCGTTCACCGCCCGAGAGCGTGCCCACCCGCTTTTGTTGATCGCCGCCATTGAAGTTGAAGCGGCCACAGTACGCGCGGCTGGCCATCTCAAATTTGCCCACGGTCAGGATGTCCAAGCCGCCGGAGACGTCTTCCCACACTGTTTTTTCGTTGGACAGGTCGTCGCGCGTTTGATCGACAAAGGCCATTTTGACGGTGGAGCCGATCTTGATCGAGCCACTGTCGGGTTGCTCTTTGCCAGCAATCATGCGAAACAAGGTTGACTTGCCGGCCCCGTTGGGGCCAATGATGCCGACGATGGCACCGGCCGGGACCTTGAAGCTCAGGTCATCGATGAGCAAACGGTCACCAAAGGATTTGCTGACATTGGTGAACTCAAAAACTTCATTGCCCAAGCGCTCGGCCACGGGAATGAAAATTTCCTGGGTTTCGTTGCGTTTTTGGTATTCAAAGTCTGACAGCTCTTCAAAGCGGGCAATGCGCGCCTTGCTCTTGGCTTGCCGGCCTTTGGGGTTTTGCCGGACCCAATCGAGTTCTTTTTTCAGTGCCTTGGCGCGGGCCTCTTCGCCCTTTTGCTCTTTCTCTAAGCGGTCTTGCTTTTGCTCCAACCAAGTGGTGTAGTTGCCTTTGTAGGGGATGCCGTGGCCACGGTCGAGCTCCAAAATCCATTCGGCGGCGTTGTCCAAAAAGTACCTGTCGTGGGTGATGGCCACCACGGTGCCAGAGAAACGGGCCAAGAATTGCTCCAACCAATCCACTGATTCGGCATCCAAGTGGTTGGTGGGTTCGTCCAGCAACAGCATATCGGGGCGGGACAACAGCAATTGGCACAAAGCCACCCGGCGCTTTTCGCCGCCTGACAGGTTTTGAATCACGGCGTCCCAAGGTGGCAGGCGCAAGGCGTCCGCTGCAATCTCCAACTGGTGCTCGCTGTCGCTGCCCGCGGTGGCAATCACTGCCTCTAGCTCACCTTGCTCAGCCGCTAATTTGTCAAAGTCTGCATCGGGCTCTGCATAAGCGGCGTAAATTTCTTCCAACCGGTTTTTCGCTGCCAACACCTCGCCCATGCCCCCTTCAACCGCCTGCCGAACCGTGCTTTGTGGGTCCAGCTTGGGCTCTTGCGGCAAATAGCCAATTTTCAAGCCTGCCATGGGTTGGGCTTCGCCCTCGATCTCGGTGTCCACACCCGCCATGATTTTCAGCAAGGTGGACTTGCCTGAACCGTTGAGACCCAACACACCAATCTTGGCGCCCGGGAAAAAGCTCAGCGAAATGTCCTTGAGGATGTGCCGCTTGGGTGGCACGATTTTGCCGACGCGGTTCATGGTGAATACATACTGGGCCATGCGAAATATCCTTGGAACGCGGTTGAAAACCAGTGATTATCAGCCCTGAGCGCTGGCCCGGCCAAGGCAAATCAAATCATGCGACAATCAATCACGTTGCATCCTCCAGTTGGTGCAACACCAGCGCTTCTGCTGGGGCTGAGCTAGGCACACTGCATTTAGCTTTACAGCCCACCTGTGAACCCTGTTGGCCGATGACTGGCTGCTGTTGCAAACAGCGGATCAGGCCGAACTCCCGCGCCCGAGACGGCGCTCCATCATGAACTTTGACGATCTGAAACTGGCTCCGGCCATTTTGAAAGCCGTGCGCGAGCAAGGCTACGAAACCCCCACCCCTATTCAAGCCCAAGCCATACCGGCTGTTTTGGATGGACAAGACCTGCTGGCTGGCGCACAGACGGGCACAGGCAAAACCGCCGCCTTCACCTTGCCCATGCTGCACAAATTGGCCATGAGCCGCAGCACCCCCAACAAGCACGGTGTTTTTGGTATCCGTGCCCTGGTGCTCACCCCCACCCGCGAACTGGCCGCTCAGGTCGAAGAGTCTGTGCGCGTTTATGGGAAATACTTGCAACTCACCTCAGCCGTGATTTTTGGCGGTGTGGGCATGAACCCCCAAATTGACCGCTTGCGCAATGGCGTGGACATCTTGGTCGCCACCCCCGGACGACTTCTGGACCTGCAGCAACAAGGCTTTTTGGACTTGTCGACGGTTCAAATTTTGGTTTTGGATGAAGCCGATCGCATGCTCGACATGGGATTTGTGCACGATGTCAAAAAAATTCTGGCCCTGGTGCCGCGCGAAAAGCAAAGTCTGCTTTTCTCTGCCACCTTCAGCGAAGAAATTCGCGATTTGGCCAATGGTTTGCTGCGCAACCCACAAAGCATTCAAGTCACACCCAGCAACACCACAGTGGAAAGCATCACCCAGGTGGTGCACCCGGTGGGTCGTGGCAAGAAAAAGGCTTTGCTCGCCCACATCATTGAGGCGCATGCTTGGAGCCAGGTGCTGGTTTTCACCCGCACCAAATTTGGTGCCAACAACGTGGCCGAGTTTTTGAACAAGCATGGCATCACGGCCATGGCCTTGCATGGCAACAAAAGCCAAACCGCACGCACCCAAGCTTTGGCTGGCTTCAAATCTGGTGACATCCGAGCATTGGTGGCCACCGACATTGCCGCGCGGGGCATCGACATCGACGAATTGCCTCATGTGGTCAATTACGACATTCCCAACATCAGCGAAGACTATGTGCACCGCATTGGCCGCACCGGCCGAGCTGGCGCCACGGGTGAGGCCGTCAGTTTGGTCTCTCTGGATGAACAAGGCTTCATGCGCGACATCGAGCGCTTCACTGGGCAAGCGGTACCCGTCCAAGCCATTGAAGGCTTTGGTCCGGAAGAAAACGAAGTCGCCGAACCCATTGCCATGGGTCGCCAAACCCTGTGGGGCGGTTTGGGTCAACCCCCCAGCCGCGATGTGATGGCGGCGGCCGCCAAAGCCGCGCGCTCCGAAATGATGCAGCGCATGCGCGACAGCAAAGCCGGTCAAGGCCCCAGTGCCACACCCCGCCCCAATGGCCAGGTGCGCACTCCCGGCGCCAAACCCCCGCGGCCCAATGGTGGACAAGGCCAGGGGGGCCGCAACCGCTACCGTGATGACCGCCCACCACGTGACCCCATGATGGTGCGTGATGCCCCGCATGCACAACCACCCCACCATGCCGGTGCCGAAGGTGGCTCAGAGCCCGACGATTTTCAACCGCGCGCCAACGCGCATTTGGGCACCCAAAGTGGTGTCAATGCCTTTGGTCACAAAAACCAAAACAGCGCGATGCGCCAACCCGATCCGACCCGCACCAGCGTGGACTTGATGACCGAGCGCAATCGGGGAGGCGGTCAACGCAACAAAAATGCCCGCCCAGGCGGCCCCAGAACGGGTGGATTTGGCGGGGGTGGTGGCGGTGGTCGCTCTGGCGGCGGCGGCGGCGGCGGCGGCGGTCGCTCCGGTGGCGGCGGCGGCGGTCGCTCCGGTGGCGGCGGCGGTCGCGGTGGTGGTTTTCCCCGCTGATCCATCAAGGGGATCGCTAGGCCGGTCCCATCTTGATCGCCCTCAACTCAAACGCAAGGCTTTGTGCGTGCTTGGGCGATTCGTTGGAGCACGTCTTTGACGATGACATCGGGATATTGATCAATGTCATATCGCCATGCCCACTCAGACGGCAAAGGTGGCTCAAGCGTTTCAAACTGGCTTTGCAACAAGCTGCTGGGCATGTAATGGCCTTTGCGCGCTGACAACCGTTGACCGATCAAGTCTGCAGTGCCGTCCAAATGCAAAAAAACAGCATTCGCCTGTCCGCCTCTGAGCACATCCCGATACGATTTTTTCAATGCGGAACAAGCCAGCACCACGCCCCTGTTCAGCTGAGACTGTTTTTTTATCTCAAAGGCCAAGCGCTGCAGCCACACCGCGCGATCGGCATCCGTGAGCGCAACACCTTGCGCCATGCGCTGAACATTCTCTGGGGGATGAAAGGCGTCGCCTTCGATGAAGGCCCAGCCCAAGGCCTGGGCCAAAGCAGATGCCACCGTCGTTTTTCCACAGCCACTCACGCCCATGACCACCACAACCATGGTCAACTCAGGCGATGCGTTGTTCGCTGGTGCCGTCAAACAGGTGGGCGCGCCCGGCGTCCACGGACAAGTGCACGGGGTCTCCAGTCTGAACCGAAGTGCGGCCGTGCACCACCATCACCAAGTTGCGATCGCCACAGCGCAACATGAGTTCTGTTTCTGAGCCCGTGGGCTCAACCAAGGTCACCTCAGCGGGAACACCTTGCCCATCTTCAGACAGCTTTAAATCGGTGGGTCTGACCCCATAGTGGACCGACTGACCCGCCTTCAAACCCGACAAAGACGGTGCAGGCCAGCGCTGACCATCAACCACCACACCCCATTGGCCTTGATCGTGGACAACAACGCCCGGCAAAATATTCATGGCCGGTGATCCAATGAACTGCGCCACGAACAAGTTGCACGGATGATCAAACAGCTCCAAGGGCGTGCCAATTTGTTCAATGATGCCGTCGTGCATGACCACAATTCGATCGGCCATGGTCATGGCTTCAATTTGATCATGGGTCACATACACAGTGGTGGTTTTCAGCCTTTGGTGCAAAGACTTGATCTCGGCACGCATGGCCACCCTTAATTTGGCGTCCAAGTTTGACAGGGGTTCGTCAAACAAAAAAACCTTGGGATCGCGCACGATGGCGCGACCCATGGCCACGCGCTGCCTTTGCCCGCCGGAGAGCTCACGCGGGTGGCGTTGCAGCAAGCTTTCAAGGCTGAGAATTTTGGCTGCATTGAGCACCCGCTCGCTGATCAATGCCTCGGGCGCTTTGCGCAACTTCAAGCTGAAGGCCATGTTGTCGTAGACCGTCATGTGCGGGTACAAAGCGTAACTTTGAAACACCATCGCAATGTCACGGTCCTTGGAGTCGAGATCGTTGATGACCCGCTCATCGATGGCGATTTCACCGGCAGTGATGTCTTCCAGTCCGGCCAGCATGCGCAACAAGGTTGACTTACCGCAGCCCGATGGCCCCACCAAAACAACGAACTCGCCATCATGGATATCGAAGGTGATGCCATGAATGACATCGACCGCACCAAATGACTTTTTAATGTCGCGAAAAGAAATATGGGCCATGTCGTTTCTTTCAGGATTTGACGGCGCCAGCGGTCAGGCCCGAAACCATGTAGCGCTTGAAGGTGTAATAAATGGCCGCAGGGGGCAAGGCATAAACCAAACCGGTGGCCATCAACAACTCCCAGGGGGAATCATCGGCCGACAAAAAATTCCCCAGCGCCACTGCCAATGTCACGGTGTCATCGCGTGACAGCAGCAAAAAGGCATACAAATACTCGTTCCATGCCAGCAGCAATGAATACGTGCCCACCGCCACCAAAGACGGCACCATCAAGGGCAAGTAAACCAAACGAAACAATTGCATCGGGGAAGCGCCGTCCATGCGGGCTGCCTCATCGAGCTCATAGGGCAGCTTGTCAGACGCTTGCTTGAGCACCCAAATGCAATACGGCGAGGCGATGGTGACCATGGCCAAAATCAAAGCCCACTGGCTGTTTAGCAAGCCGTACAAGCCCATGGTTTTGTACATCGGCACGGCCAAAAATGCAGCGGGGATAAAGTAAGTGAACAAGGCCATGTTCAAAACGGTTCGCCCGCCATGAACACGCAATCGACTGATGGCAAAAGCGGCGAATGTGGCGATCAACAGGGTGATCACAGCCACCGCGGTGGCAATGAGAACAGAGTTGCCCAGTTGAATCCAAAAATAATCCAGATAAAAATGTTTTTGGTAAAACACAAAATTAAAGTTTTGCAAGGTGGGTTCTTTGGGCCACAAGCGTCCTGATGTGGCTGAGTCTCTGGGCGAAATAGAAAACAGCACCAAGTGGTAGACCGGAATCATGGTCCACAAGAACAAGGGGATGCCGATCAGCAGCAATTTCGCCTCGGTCAGGGTGTTGCGCCACGTCCAGGTCTTCATGCATTTGCTTTCATTTGGACAAGCGCTTCATCATGAAAAACACCAATGGCAAGACCAGAGGCAGGGCCACCACGATGGAGGCCATGGCCAGGTCCACTTGGTCCAAGCGCAAATAGCGAATGCCCAGAGTGGCCAACACATGGGTCAAATCTGCAGGCCCGCCACCGGTCAGCAAATAGACTGAGTTGAAGTCACCCAAAGTCCAAATCATGGACAAAATGGTTGAGGTCAAATAAAGGGTGCGCATTGAGGGCCAGGTGATGAACCTGAACTTTTGCCAGTGGCTCGCACCGTCGACCGAGGCGGCCTCATATTGGTCGGCAGGAATGGCCATGCGTCCCGCCAGCAAGATCAGTGTCCAAAAGGGCAAGGACTTCCAGATGTGCATGAGCATGGAAAACGACAACGCCAATGTGGTGTCGTTGAGCCAATTGGGGCCATCCAAACCTGTCAATTGGAAAATTTGGGTGTTGATCACCCCCCACTCGGGGTTCAACATGAAACGCACCGACAAAATGGTCGGAATCGAGGGCAGTGCCCAGGGCAAGATGAACAACAGCGATAAGGCTTTGATCCACCATCTGTTGTTCAAAAAGAAACCCGATAAAACCATGGCCAAGGCCATCTTGATGTTGATGGCCACCACCAAAAAAATCAAGGTATTGACTGCAGTTCGAAAGAATATGGGGTCGTCAAACAGCTTGACATAGCTTTCCGGGTGACGGGCCAACCACAAGCCGTAGCAGACGGGGTAAAGAACAAACAGGAAAAAAATCAATAAATACGGCACCAGCATCCACCGGCCAGCACGCTCCCACTGCGAGAGGGTTGAAGGCTTGGCGGCTGACAGCGCGAGGGATTGAGACATGGTGCAGTTGAATCAAAACCCGGGGCCCACAGCAATGGGGCCCCGGTTTTTGCGGTCAAGGCATCAGCGGGCAACCGTCTTGATGCGATCAATCATCTCATCAACGGCTTTTTCTACCGGCACTTTTTCGTTCAACACGCGGTTCATCGCCTTGGCCCAAACGTTTTCGTTGTTGAGCTGGGTGAACTTGAAGTTTTTGGTGAACTCAAAGGGGCTGGTCCCATTCATGAACTGGGTATAGACCGCTTTGCGATGGACATCGTCCTGCCAAAACTTGCTTTGTTGACCCACTTTGGTCACCGGGAACCAGCGACCCAAAGAGCCTTCCACATAAGGGGTCAGGTTTTCTTCTTGCAACAAAAAGGCCACAAAGTCCTTGGCGCGCGCCTTGTTTTTGGCATCTTTAAAGATCACGCCAGTTTTGATCGCCGCACGATAGACCATTTTGGAGCCATCGGGTTTATTGGGGAAACCAGCTGTCTTCACCAATTCTTTGTAGTTTTTGGTGGCGGTCGCGCGCTGCTCAGGGGTGAGCGCCGCGTTGTTCATGTCGTCCAACCATTTGGCCGCGATGGAGATGGTCGCGTTGTGGGTCATCACCGTGGTTTTGTTGTGAAACGCCACGTTGTTGTCCGGGTCCTTCCAGCTGGTCGAAGAAGGTGGCGTGCAACCGCGACCATAAACAGCGGTGTAGTCGGTCATGGCTGCGATCAGTCCCTTGCGCACGTCAGGGTCGTCCACCAGCAATTTGCCCGAGTCACTGACCAACTTGACGTTGTGAGCATCCATGAAGGTCAAGAAAGAAAAGAACGAGTCGCTGGAATCAACGCCCATGGGTTGGCCAATGCCAAAGCTGCGCTGACCTGTTTTTTGTCGGTGTGCCGCTTGGACCTTGCCACACCAAAATTCCCAGTAATCTTTCCAGTTGGTGGGAATATCTGTGTCCTTGAAGCCCGCATCGCTCAACATGTCAGCCCAGTACTGGATGTGCATGGTCTGCTGCTTGATCGGGAAGGCGTAATAAGCGCGTTTGTTTTCTTTGTTGTTGAGCAAAAAAGTGGTTTCAATGGTGTTGCCAGCGAAACGCGCACGGATCGGGTTGATCACGCTGCTGATGTCCTCGAGCTTGCCATCGTAGGCCCACGAAGCCGTCACTTGAAAGTCATACACGTCGGCATAGGCCACATCGGGTGGGGTGCCCGAGTCCAAAGCCGCAACGGTCTTAGGAATCATGTCCTGAATCGGATATTGCGACAACTCGACCTTGACATTTTTGTACTTGGCTTCGAATTTTTTGATGGCCGCATAAAGCGCATCATCTTCAGCCTTGTAAAAGCCTTTGACCCAAAAAACATTCAGTTTTTCTTGTGACATGGCCGGGGATGCCGCCATCATGCCTGCGGCCACCATGGCAGCAGCCCACATTTTTTTCATTTTCATGCTTAGTCTCCTTTTATATGGAAGTGGTGGAAATCATCAAAGCGCCCGCAGAGGTGATGCGGGGCGCCCAATGTAGGGAATTCGTCGGCGCGAAGACAAGACCAAATCAATGTCTTGCTTGGCCCCGTCGATCAAAAGCAATATGGCGGCTTCGGCGCGATCGGGTTCTCGAGCGATCACGGCATCCAGCACTTCTCTGTGCATGGACAAAGATTGGGCCGGGCCATTCTTCTTGGCGGTGGAAATTTCAAAACTGGTGCGAAGCAATGCGCCCAACACTTTGCTCATTTGCACCAACATGCGGTTGCCAGAGGCCTGCAACAAACCCTGGTGAAAGCGCAGGTCGTGGGTGACGTAATCGCCTCCGTTTTCAACGGCATTTTTCATCCCAGAAAAGGCCACTTCAATGGAAGTGAGCTCTTGTGTCGTTGCGCGCTCAGCGGCCAATCGAATGGCAGCCGGCTCCACAATCCGTCGCAATTCTTGCAAATCGCGCAAAAAATCAGCGCTCAATCGTTTTTGAGACAACCAAGACACCACATCGGGATCAAACCAATTCCACTGGTCCTCCGACAAAACACGTGTTCCCAGCTTGGGGCCTGTGACGATCAAGCCCTTGGCGACCAGCGACTTGATGGACTCGCGAACCACAGTTCGGCTGACCCCAAAGTTCTCGCACAGCTGGGGCTCTGGTGGCAAACTGGTTCCCACAGGGTATTGTCCCGCCACAATGCTTTTTCCCAGCGCCTCAACGGTGCTGGCATGGGCATTTTTAACGGGAATCCGCGTGGGAGAGATCAGGCGCAATGAATGCATAGGTTCTTATCGTATGACCATTGGCTGGGCGCACACACCCATGAAAACCCTGAACGGGTTTGCGCTTATTCCCGAGGAGGCGGGCACTCTGGGATGGGGGTGAGCAAGGGTTGATTTGAGAAATGTGCCTGCAAATTCATCAATGCCAAATTGGCCATGGCACGCCGGGTTTCCATGGTGCCGCTGGCCATGTGGGGGGTGAGGACGACATTGTCCAAAGCCCGCAACTCAGGCACCACCCTGGGCTCGTCGATGTAGACATCCAAGCCCGCACCGGCGATGGATTTGGATTTGAGGGCCTGGATCAATGCGGGTTGATCCACCACAGAACCACGGGCCACGTTGATCAAGAAACCTTTGGGGCCCAAGGCGGCCAACACCTCAGCATTGATCAGCCCACGCGTGCCATCGCCCCCAGGGGTGATGGCCACCAGAAAATCCACCTGAGCCGCCAAGGCCTTGGGGCTGGGGTAATAGGTGAATGGCAAATCAGGGCGCTCGTTGCGCGATGTGTAGGCAATGCTCATGTTAAAAGCCGCCGCACGTTTGGCGATGGCTTGCCCAATTCGGCCAATGCCCACCAAGCCCAATCGGGCGCCTGTGAGTTTTCGGGCCAAGGGAAAGGGACCATCCACCCAATCGCCAGCGCGGACAAATTGATGTGCTTGTGGAATGCGGCGCGCCACAGACAGCATGAGACC
>CAXNFO010000034.1:0-10640 GCA_964201395.1 Limnohabitans sp. | reverse complement strand
AAGACCCTTGGTCGGTGGAAATCACTTTGAGCAATTGACCGCTTTGCATGCCGGTCAAAGCCTTTTTGGCTTTCAAAATGGGCAAGGGGCAATTCAGCCCACGGGTGTCGAGTTCTTGATCGATCAGCATGAATTCATTCCAAACTTTGTGCGGCCCGCTCTTCCCAGGTCATGAAGCGCGGCTCTATGCCTTGCGTGCGCAGCCAGTCACCCACCGCATAACCTGTGCCCGCTGGCCAGCAAATCACATCTTTGGGTTCGTACAGCTTGTACTCCGCGAGTTCGGGCGAGAGTTTAACCTCCCCCTCGGCCAAGGCGTGATAGGCGATGATGACTTGGTTCATGCGCTGGAAGTCGTAGACACCGACCAAGGTCAAGGCCGTGGTGTGCAAATTGGTTTCTTCAGCGATTTCGCGGGCAATGCCTTCTTGCGGCGATTCACCGGCTTCCATAAAACCGGTGATCAGTGCAAAGCGGCGTCCCGTCCAGGCCGCATTGCGCGCCAGCAAAATTTTCCCTTGGTACTGGACAATGGCCGCCAACACGGGAGTGGGGTTGTTCCAGTGCGTCCATTGGCAAGCAGGGCAGCGCAAGCGCTGTTTGGGCCCACCATCCTCATCTTGGGTGATGGCTTGAAGGGGCGTGGCACATTGCGGACAAAATTGAAATGGGTTCATGCTGGAAACACCCCGGTGGATAAATAACGGTCGCCCCGATCACACACAATGAACACCACCGTGGCGTTGCGTTCGCGTTGGGCCACTTGTTGCGCCACCCAGCAAGCACCCGCGGCAGAAATGCCCGCAAAAATGCCTTCTTCGCGGGCCAATTGCCGACACATGTTCTCTGCATCGGCTTGGCTCACCAGCATCAATTCGTCCACCACCGAGGGGTCGTAAATGGAAGGCAAGTAAGCCTCGGGCCATTTGCGAATACCAGGGATGCGCGAACCCTCGCTGGGTTGGGCCCCAATGATGCGCACTTGGGGATTTTTTTGCTTCAGGTAGCGACCCACACCGGTGATGGTGCCCGTGGTGCCCATGGCGCTGACAAAGTGGGTCACGCGCCCTTGGGTTTGATCCCAAATCTCGGGGCCGGTGGTTTCGAAATGCACCCGGGGGTTGTCGGCATTGCCAAACTGGTCGAGCACCCGACCCTTGCCATCGGCTTGCATTTTTTCAGCCAAATCGCGGGCGTACTCCATGCCACCACTCTTGGGCGTCAAGATCAATTCGGCGCCAAAGGCCTTCATGGTTTGCGCCCGCTCGATGGACAAGTCCTCGGGCATGATGAGCACCATGCGGTAGCCCTTGATCGCCGCGGCCATGGCCAGCGCAATGCCGGTGTTGCCAGATGTGGCCTCGATCAAGGTGTCACCTGGTCGAATGTCTCCCCGCTCTTGGGCGCGCTGGATCATCGACAAAGCAGGTCGGTCCTTGACCGAGCCCGCCGGGTTGTTGCCTTCGAGCTTGCCCAAAATCACATTGCCTCGTTCGGCATTGTGTTGAGCGCCTATGCGTTGCAGGGCCACCAAAGGGGTGTGGCCGATCGCGTCTTCAATGGTTGGATATGTCATCCCCGCACTGTGCCATAATTCGCCCTCTCCCTCCTGCCGGAGTGGCGAAATTGGTAGACGCAGCAGATTCAAAATCTGCCGGTGCAAAACACCGTGCCGGTTCGATTCCGGCTTCCGGCACCACTCATGAAAAACCAGCCCCAAAAGGACTGGTTTTTTCATTGGATCTGCGGGTATTTGAGGGGTCCGGTCGCTTATGGCCTGGGTTAAAGTTTCGTCCTGCATACCCCTTTGCCCATGAACGAGACCCCTTACCCCCGCTTGTTCAGTCCACAGATTTTGGCTGGGCAACGGCTGAAAAACCGCATCACCCACGCCTCTATCTCACCCCGGTTTGGCGCCCAACAAGGTCTGCACCCGCGCTATTTGCATTACTACGTGAACCGAGCCAAAGGGGGCGCGGCCATGGTGGTGACCGACCCCATTGGCATCATCCCCCAGCACGGCCCCGAGCGCTTGTGTGCTTTCAACGACAGCATGTTGGATGACCTGCGCCGTTTGGCCGATGGGGTTCGTGCCCACGACAGTGTGTTGATCGGACAAGTCCAAGACACCGGCCGGGGCCGCCATGTGCCGGGGCGAACATACCAAGCCTTGGGCGCATCGGCTTTGCCCGATGACCTGAGCTACTCCATGCCCCGCGCCATGGGTGTGGACGAGATTGCGCGCTTTGTGGAGCACACCGCGCAATCGTGCCTGCGCATGCAAGCCTGTGGCTTTGGTGGCATCGAGGTGTCAGCAGGCCACGGGCATTTGTTTCACCAGTTTTTGTCTCCCAGATCCAACCAACGCGATGACGCCTATGGCGGTGATGCCACTCGGCGATTGCGTTTTTTGGTGGAGATTTGCCAGGCGGTTCGGGACCTTTGCGGGCCCGGTTTCATCATTGGCGTGAAATTACCTGGCGACGATGGTGTGCCTGGGGGAATTTCAGGGTCACAGGCTGGTCAAATCGCCCAGTCCTTGGTGGCAGCTGTGAGCGTGGATTACCTGACCTATTGCCAGGGCTCGCACCACCGCAGTTTAGAAATGCACCTGCCCGACGACAGCTACCCGCGCCAGACCTATATGGGCTTGATTCGCGAACTCAAAGCCTGGACACCCACCGTGCCGGTGATGGGTCTTGGCCGCATCACCGACCCCGCCGAGGCCGAAGCCATCTTGGCACGCGGCGACGCCGACATGATTGGATTGGGCCGGTCCTTGATCGTTGACCCGGCATGGCCGCAAAAAGCCCAGGCCGGTCGGGCCAGCGACATCCGCTACTGCGTCTCTTGCAACACTTGCTGGAAAACCATCAACAACAACCGCCACATGGGCTGCGACAACAACCCGCGTTTGGCCCAGGCCGACGAACTGGACGAACGCTTGGAACCCGCCCCCACAGAGCGCAAAGTCGCCGTGGTAGGCGCCGGCATCGCGGGTCTGCAAGCCGCCGTGACGGCGGCCATGCGTGGCCATCAGGTGATGGTCTGGGGCAGCTCTGCCGAGGTGGGGGGCAAAACGCGCTTGATGGCACAACTGCCCCTGGGCGAGTCCATGTCGAGCATTTACGACCACCAATGGATCACCGCCCAGCGCCTGGGCGTGGGTTTTCAACTGGGCCGCATGGCGACTGCTGGCGATGTGCTGGCCTGGCAACCCGACACGGTGGTACTGGCCACCGGCGCCCAGATGACTTGGCCGCAAGACCTGCCCGCTGAATTGCAAAACCTGGGCATGGTGCCGGATCTGCGCCAAGCCATGGCCGAGTTGCTGACCCACCGCGGCCCGCTGTCGGGCACCGCCGTGATTTACGACCTGGACCAAACCGAAGGCACTTACGCGGCGGCTGAGTATTTGCGCGACCGCTTTGATCGCGTGGTCGTGCTGTCACCGCGCGAGACCATTGCCGAAGAGGTGGTGTTGGTGATGCGCCAACGCATCCACCGCCGATTTGATGAGCGTGGCATTGAAGTCAAAACCTGGGTCGATCCGGTTTGGACAGAACGCTTTGAAAACGAAGCCTGCCTGCAATACCGCAGCGTGTTTGGCGGCCCTTTGCACGACATTCACGATGTGGCTTTTTTTGCCTACGCCTCACCTCGCCGCCCCCATGATGAACTGCACCAAGGTCTGCTGGCCGCAGGCCTCAGCGTGCGCTTGGTGGGCGACTGTAAGATCGCCCGAGACACTTTGTCGGCCACCGCCGAGGGGCACGAAGCGGGCATGCATGCGTAACTTTTTGATAAAGGATTTTTAAATGAGCAACTCCACTTTGTCCCTAGACCCCAAAACCACGGCCTTGGTGCTGATCGACTTGCAACACGGCATTGTGGCCATGGATGTGCATCCCCAGCCCAGCAGCACGGTGGTCGCACAAGCCAAGAAAATGGCCGATGCTTTTCGCGCCGCCCAGGCCCCCGTGGTGTGGGTGACGGTGGGCACTTTGGGCGCGCAAGATGCCCTGGCCCCCCTGGCCGACGCCATGCCCCCGCCAGCCGCGGCCAAGCCGGCCAATTGGTCCACGGTGGTGGATGCCGCCGGCGCGCAAGCCAGCGATTTGCACATCACCAAACGGCAATGGGGTGCGTTTTACGGCACCGAGTTGGACCTGCAATTGCGCCGCCGCGGCATTCGCACCATCGTGCTGGCGGGCATCAGCACCAACGTGGGCGTGGAATCCACCGCACGCGACGCCTATGAGCGCGGCTATCACCAGGTGTTTGTGTCCGACGCCATGGCCAGCCCCTCGGCCGAGGCCCACGCCAACACCTTGAAGTTCACCTTCCCCCGCATTGGCCTCACGCGCAGCACCGCCGAGTTGATGGCCGCGCTGGCTGCCCATTGATGCCCTGTCCGCTCTGAAAGCTTGAAAGGAGATTCCATGCACACCACCCAAACCCCATGGGGGCTGACCCCAGCCCTGACCCGCTTCGCCCAAGCCGTCGCCACTCTGGCATGCGCCAGCATGACGCTGGCGGCCCAAGCCCAAAGCACCGACTGGCCGACCCGACCTGTGGTGCTGATCAACCCGTTCTCAGCGGGCTCTTCGGTGGACGTGGTGGGCCGCTTGATCGCCCAAAAAATCGCGGCCAACACCGGACAAGGTATCACCGTGGACAACAAAACCGGGGCCAGCGGCAACATTGGCACTGACTTTGCCGCCCGCGCCAAACCCGATGGCTACACCTTGCTGCTGGGCTCGCCGGGCACCATGGCGATCAACCCCTGGTTGTTCAAAAAATTGCCTTACGACGCACTGAAAGACTTTGTGCCCATCTCGGTGCTGGTGTCCTTCCCCCAAGTGGTGACCACCAGCCCCAAGCAACCGTTCAAAAATTTCAACGAGTTTGTCACCGCAGTCAAAGCCCAGCCCGACAAAATGGCGTACTCATCCTCCGGCCAAGGCTCGACCTCGCACCTGGTGATGGAGCTGATCCGTGCCGACGCGGGCCTGAAAATCACCCACGTCAGCTACCGGGGTGATTCCTTGGCCACCCAAGCCATGATGGCCGGCGACGTGCAAGTCACGGTGGGCGGTTTGCCCTCCATGTCACCTTTGATCCGTGGCGGCAATGTGCGGCCCTTGGCGGTCACCTCCAACAAGCGCTCACCCCAATTCCCCGATTTGCCTTCGATGGCCGAGTTCATTCCGGGCTTTGACGCCACGGCTTGGGTGCTGCTGATGGCCCCCGCTGGCACCCCGCCCGCCGTGGTTCAGCGCATCTCAGCCGAGGTAGCCAAAGCATTGACCGACCCCCAAGTGCGCCAACAACTCGATGCCCAGGGCGTGACCCCAGTGGGCAGCAGCCCAGCAGAAAGCGCGGTCTTTCACCGCAAAGAGTTGGACAAATTCAAACGCGCAGTGGAGATCTCTGGCGCCACCATGGAGTGATTCAGGCCGAAGGCGACCCCAAGGCCTGGGCCATGCGCCAGGCCAATCCAAACGACTGGGCCAAGCCGTTGCCTGGTAAATAACCTTCGGCACCGCGCCCAGACAAACCTGCGGCGCACCCCCCTGCGGCCCACAAGCCACGCACCCATTGGTCTTGTGCATTGAGCACGCGGCCGTCGCCATCGGTGACCAAACCCCCTTGCGTGTGCGACAACGCCCCGGTGACCCAGGAGGCCAAATACGGCGCATTCAGTGAGCGGGCAAATTGGGTTCGGCCCAGGGGATCGGTGGCCTGCCCCCGGGCCATGTCATGCACCGCGCTGAGGGTGGCTTGCAGACCCATCGGATCGACCCCGGCCAAAGCAGCCAAGGTTGGCCCATCGTCGGCACGCATCACCTGGCCAGCCTGCAAAGCCGCTTGATAAGCGGAATGTTGGGTCAATCCCGCCTCGATGTGGCTGTCAAAAACCTCCAGGGCCACGCCACCCGATTGGGCCATCACCCACGGGGCCAATGCCGATGGGCCGATGTCTTCGCGCACAAAGCGCTGGCCCTGTCGGTTGACCAAGATGCCGCCCATGGCAGGAATGGCCATGCCCAATCGCGTGCGGCCACCAGGGTTGGTGTGGCCTTGCCCTTGAAAACCATCCATGCCCCACAACTGTCCGCCCCAACCCAAACCCAAAGCGATGGTGCTGCCGTCGTTGTGGTCAGCCCCGTTGTACAGCGCCCCACGCATGGCCGGAATGTGCTGCGCCACCCATGTTGGATGGGCGCCAAAACCGCCCCCCGCCAACATCACATGATGCGCACGCCATCGGTTGGTACCGTCCGTGCTTTCAAACCCCGTGTCCACCGGCACCACCGTGACCGGACGCGGGCACAAATGGATGAGTTCATGGGCCAGGGCTTGTTGGCGCAAGCACTGGTGCAATGCGGCGCCACTGGCCGGCAAGGTGCTGTGGAAACGGCATTGGTGGTGCCCAGTTGAGACCACATCAGGCAAAAAATGAATAGGCGCATTCAATTCGCGGGTTAAAAAATTGACCACCTCGGGCAAAGCCTGGGCCACCGATGTGGCAATTCGCTCGTTCACGCTGTCGCCAGCGAAGGCGCGCAAATCAGCCAGCCAATGATCGGGGCTGTCTGTCACACCTGCTTGAATTTGCAAGGCCGAACCCGCCCCTGGAAACAAACCACCGCTGATGGCCAGGTTGTTGGGGTGGTCCATGTGGGGATCGACCAACAACACCCGCAAACCGCGCTGGGCCGCAGCCAGCGCACCCATCATGCCAGCGGCACCTGCCCCCAAAACCAGGAGATCAAAGTCATCCATGCCCACACCCCAGGTGCGCATCAGCCCATGGTCGCGCCGGAGCGGCGGATGATGGGCAGCCATTTGGCCGACTCATCGCGCATGAGTTGGGCGAATTTTTCAGGGCTACCGCCCGCCGGCTCCAATCCAGCGGCTTGCAAGCGCTGGCGCACCGATTCGTCTTGCAAAGCCAAGTTGATGGCGGCATTGATGCGCTCCACCAAGGGTCTGGGCGTGGCGGCCGCCACCAGCACGCCGTTCCAGGCAATGGCCTCAAAGCCCTTCAAGCTGGGCACACCACTTTCGGTCACCGTGGGCACCTCGGGGCTGAGGCCGTAGCGTTGCAAACCGGTGACTGCGATGGCTTTGAGCCGGCCGGATTTGATCTGCGGGGTCAGCAAGGTCGGCACGGCGGCGATCATGTGGGTCTCGCCACCGACCGTGGCCAATACCGCCGGTGGACCGCCATTGAAGGGGATGTGCACAGCAAAGGTGCCGCTCAAGGCCTTGATGTACTCCATGCACAGGTGGGAGGAACTGCCATTGCCCACCGAGGCAAAGTTGTATTTGCCAGGATTGGCCCGCAACAGGGCCAGCAGCTCTTGCAGGTTATTGGCAGGCAAGCTGGCGTTGACAGCGATCAAATTGGGTTGAGAAGTGGTCAACACCACCGGCGTCAAATCGCGCAAGGGCGCATATGGCAAACGCGGGTACAGGTGCGGTGCAAATGCCAAGGGGCCATTGAACGACATGACCCAGGTGTGGCCATCGGGTGCAGATTGCGCCACCTCGGCGGTGCCCGCCGTGCCACCCACTTGGGGCTTGTTCTCGATCACCAAAGGGGTGCCCAATTGGTCGCGCAGTTTGTCTTGCATGGCGCGCGCAATCACATCCAACGAAGAACCAGCTGGTGCCACCACCACCCAGCGGATGGGCTTGGCGGAAAAGGTCTGGGCCCAAAGCCCAGGGGCCACCACGGCTGATGCAGCCACACCCACCATCATGCGCCGCTTGATACCTGTTGAAGTTCGTTGATTCATCATGAAGCGCTCCCCCGTGGTTTAAAAGGATTTCAGCCAAGCGGCCACTTTGTGCAGGCGTTGCACCGGGTCGACCTCGAGCATGGCACTGTGCTTTTGCGCGGGGCTCAAGGGCAACAATTCCAGCCAGCGGTGTGCGACCCAAGCACAGTCGCCAAAGGCTGGGTCGCCACGCCAGGGCCACAGTTCAGGGTCCACATCGCGCGCCAACCATTGCTCCGACAACTCGCGCAATTGGTCAGCGGCAAATTGCAAGTGCGCTGGCACAGCCGTTGCCACATCGCCGGGCAACAAGTTCACGCTGGCGTGCCACAAACCATTGACGGCTTGCGCATGCTCACCCAAACGAAAGCGCTGGCCGCCCACACATTGCACCCGCAACAAGGTGGGCTGAATGGCCTCCAGTGACAACACATGGGCCAAACAACCGTGGCTCATCAAGCGTTCGGTGGCGGCGGCTTGTCGAACCTCTTGGCCTTGGGCCAACATGACCACACCAAATGGCGTGCCTTGTTCGTGGCACTGGCGAATCATGGTCAGGTAGCGAACCTCAAAAATTTGCAGGTTCAGCAAGCCCTGGGGCAGCAGGCCTTGACTGAGCGGAAACAAAGGCAGCTCAGTCACGGATCAAGGTTTCCATTTGTATTTGATTTGCACGGTGAAAGCCCCATGGAGTCGGTTTTCATAATCGGGCAGCAAGCTCATGCCCACGCCCCATTGGTCCCACTCGCGGGTGGCCACCGGGGTGAGAAAGGGAAAAGTCCCGCCATCGAGCATTTTGGGGTAGCCATTGATCAAGCCGACAAAAGCGCCCCAACGCCAACCCGCCCACTGAAAAGGCGTCCAGTAGGCACCGGCGTAATAACTGCGCGCCCAATCGCTGTTGTGAAAAAAGCCCCCAGACCAAGATACCTCGCTGGATTGACGCCACTCAGCACCCAAGCCCGGATTGAAATTATTGAAACTCAACTGATGCTTGGGGAAGTGATAAGAAACAAAGCCCGGATTGATCCAAACGTCATGGGCCATGGATTTGTCTTGGCTCCAAACCGACGGGACGCTACCCAAAACAAAAGCCAGCCCCAATCCTTTGGCAAAGCGCATCGCGGTTGGCCTAAAAAAACGCAACAAAAACAGCAGATTTGATTTCATGGGCGAATGCTAACCGCTCGCCATGTCAGGTCGCTGCCAAGACAGACCCCCCGGCCGATTCAAGCTAGCATTCGGCACGCAATACCCTTGGAGAGATTTGTGAGCGCACTTTTCAGCGAATTCGAACTCGGCTCTGGCCGCGGCCCCCTCAAGCTGGCCAACCGCATTGTGGTGGCCCCCATGTGCCAATACTCTTGTGTGGATGGCTTGGCCAGTGACTGGCACTTGATGCACTGGGGCAATTTGCTCAACAGTGGCGCGGGCTTGTTCACCATCGAAGCCACAGCGGTGTCTGAGCGCGGGCGCATCACCCCAGGCTGCTTGGGCCTGTACAACGACGCCACAGCCCAAGCCTTGGCCGATGTGCTGGGGCGGGCGCGCCGCCTGGCCCCACCGGTGCCGGTGTCCATCCAATTGGGTCATGCGGGGCGCAAGGCATCCAGCCATGTGCCTTGGAACAGCGGCAAGCTGATCCCTCAAAGCGAAGGCGGTTGGTGGCCCGAAGCCCCGTCTGCGGTGCCCATCACATCGGCTGAGCCCGCGCCAGAGGCGATCAGCCCAGCGGCCTTGGACGGCATCTTGAAAGACTTTGTCCGCGCTGCCCAGCGGGCGCAAGAGATGGGCATCGAGGCGGTCGAGTTGCATGGGGCCCATGGCTACTTGCTGCATGAGTTTTTGTCGCCCATCTCCAACCAGCGCAGCGACAGCTATGGCGGCAGCTTTGAGAACCGCATTCGCTTCCCCTTGCAGGTGTTTGAAGCCGTGCGCCAGGTTTACAGCGGCAGCTTGGGCATGCGGCTGTCGGCCACCGACTGGGTCGAGGGCGGTTGGACGGCCGAAGAAACGGCCGACTTGTCGTTGCGACTCAAGCAAGCAGGGGCCAACTTCATGCACATCTCATCGGGTGGTGTCTCGCCCTTGCAAAAAATCACGCTGGTGCCGGGCTACCAAGTGCCTTTTGCCAAAATGGTCAAGGACAAGTCCGGCCTGCCCACGATGGCCGTGGGCTTGATCACCGAAGCCGCCCATGCCGAATCCATTGTGGCCAACCAAGAAGCGGACTTGGTGGCCTTCGCGCGCAGCTTTTTGTACAACCCCCGCTGGGCTTGGGCTGCAGCCGCCGAACTGAAAGGCTTGGTGCAAGCCACCCCGGCTTACTGGCGCTGCATGCCCCGCGAGGCGCAGCACATTTTCAGCACCGCCAAAGTCGGCATGCGCTAAAAAGCTTCACCACAAGCCTGTCATCGCCGCGCGTGCTGTGTGACGCACCGGGCACCCCATTCAAATGGGTTCACCCGCCTGCAAGCCCGTGTGCACCGTGGGGTAGCGCAAACGCAAGCGCAACTCTTCTTTCATGCGGGTGTTGTCCAAACGCCTGGATTCGCTCATGAAACTCAGCAGCATCAAGGGCAACTGGTCTTTGGCCGTGTCACGGGGCACCCGCTTGGGGCGGGGCAAGCCAAAAATATCTGCGGCCACGTCAAAGTAGTCGCCCATCTTGAGTTGGCTGTCGTCGCTCACGTGATAGACCCGCTGTGGCCGACCGCGCCACAGGGCCAACCAGAAGGCGCGGGCCAAGTCATCGGCATGGATGTGGTTGGTGTAAACATCGTCGGAGGCTTGCAACACCGGCGTGCCTTTGCGCAGGCGATCTCGGGGGGTGCCCCCATCGCGGTCCAA
>CAXNFO010000033.1:0-10702 GCA_964201395.1 Limnohabitans sp. | reverse complement strand
CGCCCAGTCACGCATGCGCTCATTGATTTGCATCACCTGACCACCACGCCGTGAGGCTTGGCGGATGCGCTGGGCCAACAAAGGCTGGTCTTTGCGCACATGCGTCCCCACCAACAGCACACGCTGAAGAGCCGACAAAGAGGCCACCGAGGTGCCCAGCCAACGCACCTTGCCGTCATGCTGAAAGTCCAAGGCGCGCAAACGGGTATCGATGTTGTCGCCACCCATGCCACGCACCAACTGAGCAGCCAAATGCAGCTCTTCGGCGGTGCTGTGCGGGCTGGCCAACACGCCCCATTGTTGGGGGCCGTGATCGGCATTGATTTGGCGCAAACCATTGGCGACGTATTCGAGGGCCGTGGCCCAATCCACCGTCAGCCATTCGCCATTTTGTTTGAGCATGGGCTGGGTGAGTCGGTCGGGGCTGTTGAGCGCCTCGTAGGAGAAGCGGTCGCGATCGGCAATCCAGCACTCATTGATGGACTCGTTTTCAAACGGCACCACCCGCATCACCTGGTTGTTTTTCACTTGCACCACCAAGTTGGTGCCCGTGGCATCGTGTGGGCTGACCGAGCGTCGGCGGCTGAGCTCCCAAGTGCGGGCGTTGTAGCGGAAGGGCTTGCTGGTCAAGGCCCCCACCGGGCAGATGTCGATCATGTTGCCCGACAACTCGGAGTCCACGGTGGCTCCAACAAAGGTTTCAATCTCTGAGTGTTCGCCGCGATGGGACATGCCCAACTCCATCACACCGGCCACTTCTTGGCCAAAGCGCACGCAGCGGGTGCAATGGATACAACGGCTCATTTCTTCCATGCTGATCAGCGGGCCAATGTTCTTGTGGAACACGACGCGTTTCTCTTCTTCGTAACGGGAAGCGCTGCCGCCGTATCCCACCGCCAAATCTTGCAACTGGCATTCACCGCCCTGGTCGCAAATCGGGCAGTCCAAAGGATGGTTGATGAGCAAAAACTCCATCACCGACTTTTGCGCCTTGACTGCTTTGTCCGACTGGGTGCGAACCACCATGCCTTGGGTCACCGGGGTGGCACAAGCGGGCATGGGTTTGGGGGCCTTTTCCACTTCCACCAAACACATGCGGCAATTGGCAGCGATGCTGAGTTTCTTGTGATAGCAAAAATGCGGGATGAAAGTGCCGGCTTTTTCAGCGGCATGCATCACCGTGCAGCCTTCAGCCACTTCCACTTTTTTGCCATCGAGTTCGATTTCAACCATGGTGTGTGCTCAAGCCTTAAACAGGCACAGAGACCATGCAGGTCTTGTGCGTGATGTGGTGTTCAAATTCTGCTCGAAAGTGTTTCAACATGCCGCGCACGGGCATGGCAGCTGCATCTCCGAGTGCACAAATGGTGCGGCCCATGATGCTTTCGGCCACGTTGTCGAGCAAGTCCATGTCACTGGGACGGCCCTGGCCGTTTTCGATCCGGTCCACCATGCGCCACAACCATCCCGTGCCTTCGCGGCAAGGCGTGCATTGGCCACACGACTCGTGCATGTAAAAGTAGCTCAATCGTTGCAGGCTTTTGACCATGCAACGCCGCTCGTCCATCACAATGACCGCGCCAGAACCCAGCATGGAGCCCGCTTTGGCAATCGCGTCATAGTCCATGGTGATGTCCATCATGATGGACGCGGGCAAAACAGGTGCAGAAGAACCGCCGGGAATGACCGCTTTCAAAGCGCGCCCTGTGCGCATGCCACCGGCCAGCTCGAGCAAAGTGGCAAACGGGGTGCCCAATGGAATTTCGTAATTGCCAGGCCGCTCCACATCCCCAGAAATGGAGAAAATTTTGGTGCCCCCATTGTTGGGTTTGCCACAGGCCAAATAGGCAGCGCCACCGTTGTTGATGATCCAAGGCACGGCCGAGAAAGTTTCGGTGTTGTTGATGGTGGTCGGCTTGCCGTACAAGCCAAAGCTGGCGGGAAACGGCGGCTTGAACCGCGGCTGCCCTTTCTTGCCTTCCAATGACTCCAGCAAGGCCGTTTCTTCACCACAGATGTAAGCGCCAAAACCGTGGGTAGCGTGGAGCTGAAAAGAAAAGGCCGAGCCCATGATCTTCTCGCCCAAATAACCAGCCGCCCGCGCCTCCTCCAAGGCTTCTTCAAAACGCTCGTAGGTTTTGAAAATTTCACCGTGGATGTAGTTGTAGCCCACGCCAATGCCCATGGCATATGCCGCAATGGCCATCCCCTCGATCACGATGTGCGGGTTGAATTGCAGGATATCTCGGTCTTTGAAGGTGCCGGGCTCGCCTTCGTCGGAATTGCACACCAGGTATTTGGCACCTGGGAATTGGCGCGGCATGAAGCTCCACTTCAGGCCGGTGGGAAAACCGGCACCGCCACGCCCGCGCAATCCAGACTCTTTGACGATGGCGATCACTTGGTCTTGCGTCAGGCCTTCAGAGCCATCTTGGCCCAATATTTTGCGCAACGCCTGGTAGCCGCCACGCGACTCATAGTCCTTCAGGTGCCAATTGCTGCCGTTCAAACCGGCCAAAATTTGTGGCTGAATATGCCGCCCGTGGAAGCTGGACTCCAGCCCCTGGGCTTGAAATTGGGAAATCAATTGCTGTGCATTCATGGCATGGCCTTGTCAGTCGCAGCCAAACGCAAGCCGTCGATCAACTGATCGAGTTTTTCATGGCTCATGAAGCTGCACATGCTGCGGTCGTTGACCAACACCACGGGCGCATCGGCACAAGCGCCCATGCACTCTCCGGGCTGCACGGTGAACACGCCATCGGCCGTGGTGCCGCCGGGCTCGACGCCCAAACGCGCACACACATGGGCCAAGGCCTGCGCACCATCGCGCAACTGGCAGGGCAGATTGGTGCAGACATTGATCTTGAAATGCCCCACAGGCTTGAGGTTGTACATGTTGTAAAAACTGCTGACCTCACGCACCGCCATCACCGGCATGCCCAAATACTGGGCCACAGCCAATTCACCCTCTGGGCTGACCCAACCGGTTTCTTGCTGCAGGATGGACAAGCAGGCCATGACAGCCGACTGGCTTTGGTCAGCTGGGTACTTGGCCACCTCTTTGGCAAAACGCTGAGTTGTGGACTCAGACAAGGCCATTGGCGCGAGAACGGGTGCGCTGGTGCTCATCGGTCAATTTCCCCAAACACAATGTCCATGGTGCCGATGACGGCAACGGTATCGGCGATCATGTGACCGCGTGACATTTCATCCATCGCCGCCAAGTGGGCAAAGCCCGGAGCCCTGATTTTCAAACGGTAGGGCTTGTTGGCGCCGTCACTGACCAAGTAAATTCCAAACTCACCTTTGGGATGTTCGACCGCGGCATAAGCCTCGCCTTCAGGCACATGGAAGCCTTCGGTGAACAGTTTGAAATGGTGAATCAACTCTTCCATATTGGCCTTCATCGCCTCGCGCGCAGGTGGCGCCACCTTATGGTTGTCAGTGATCACCGAGCCCGGGTTGCGCCGCAACCAATCAACGCACTGAGAAATGATGCGATTGGACTGGCGCATTTCAGCCACCCGCACCAAATACCGGTCGTAACAGTCACCGGTTTTGCCAATGGGTAAGTCAAAGTCCATGCGGTCGTACACATCGTAGGGCTGGTGCTTGCGCAAATCCCAAGCCACGCCCGAACCCCGCAACATGGCACCGGTGAAGCCCAAGTTTTTCGCCCGCTCTGGCGTGACCACGCCAATGCCCACAGTGCGTTGCTTCCAGATGCGGTTGTCGGTCAACAAGGTTTCGTACTCGTCGACAAAGGCCGGAAAGCGGCGGGTGAAATCATCGATAAAGTCCAGCAAACTGCCCTGTCGGTTTTCATTCAAGCGGGCAATGGCCCGCTCGTTTTTCACCTTGCTCAGTTTGTACTGCGGCATGGTGTCGGGCAAATCACGGTACACACCACCCGGGCGGAAATAGGCGGCATGCATGCGCGCGCCAGAGACCGCTTCATACATGTCAAACAAATCCTCACGCTCGCGGAAGCAATAAATCAGGATGTTCATCGCACCGCAATCAAAGCCATGGCAGCCCAGCCACAGCAAGTGGTTGAGCAAGCGCGTGATTTCGGCAAACATCACCCGGATGTACTGGGCCCGCTCGGGCACTTCCAAGCCCATCATCTTTTCAATCGCCAAGCAGTACGCGTGCTCGTTGCACATCATGGAGACGTAATCAAGGCGATCCATGTAGGGCAGCGACTGGATGTAGGTTTTGCTCTCGGCCAATTTTTCTGTGGCACGGTGCAACAAGCCAATGTGCGGATCCGCACGCTGAACCACCTCGCCATCGAGCTCCAGCACCAAGCGCAGCACACCGTGGGCCGCGGGGTGCTGCGGGCCGAGATTCAATGTGTAATTTTTGATGTCAGCCATGGCTCAATGCGTTCCGCCGTATTGCTCTTCTCGGATGATGCGTGGCGTGATTTCCCGCGGCTCAATGCTCACCGGCTGGTAAATCACCCGTTTTTGCTCGGCGTCATAGCGCATTTCCACATGGCCCGAGGTCGGGAAATCTTTGCGGAAGGGGTGGCCAATGAAGCCATAGTCAGTGAGCAAGCGGCGCAGATCTTCATGGCCGTCAAAAACAATGCCAAACAGATCAAAGGCCTCGCGCTCGAACCAATTGGCCGAACTCCAAATGGGGTTGATCGAATCCACCCGGGGCATGTGATCATCCACCGCGTAGACACGCAAGCGCAAGCGCCAGTTGTGCGTCAAGGACAACAAATGGCAAACCACCGCATAACGGGGGCCATCGGTGTGGCGGCTGTGGGCGCCGTCTTTATAAGCCGAGTAATCCAGGCCACACAGGTCGATGAGTTGCTCAAAAGCCAAACTGGGGTCATCGCGCAATCGCTGCGCGACTGAAGAATAAGCAGATGAAGCCACGGTCAAGGTCAACTCGCCCAAGCGCTGATCGAGCTGAACCACATCTGAACCCAGCACCGCATGCAGAGCACTTTGAAGCGTATCGAGGCGATCACTCATGGGGGCGTCTCAACGGGCAATGGTGTTTTCGCGCCGGATTTTGCTTTGCAGTTGCAAAATACCGTACAAAAGCGCTTCAGCCGTGGGTGGGCAACCGGGCACATACACGTCCACCGGAACAATTCGGTCACAGCCACGCACCACGGAATAGCTGTAGTGGTAATAACCACCCCCATTGGCGCAAGAACCCATCGACAAAACCCAGCGCGGCTCGCTCATTTGGTCATAAACTTTGCGCAAAGCTGGGGCCATTTTGTTGCACAGGGTGCCGGCCACGATCATGAGGTCAGATTGGCGCGGGCTGGGTCGAAACAACATGCCAAAGCGGTCAATATCGTAGCGGGCAGCACCCGCGTGCATCATCTCAACCGCACAGCATGCCAAGCCAAAGGTCATGGGCCACAAAGAACCGGTTTTGGCCCAATTCACCACCGAGTCGTATGACGTGGTGATGAACCCCTCTTTGAAGACGCCTTCAAGTGACATGGTTTACTCCCAATCCAGCGCCCCTTTTTTCCACTCGTAGGCGAAACCAACCACCAAAATGGCCAGGAAAATCATCATGGCCCAAAAGCCAACGGGACCAATTTCCTTCAGAGCCACAGCCCAAGGAAATAAAAATGCAATTTCAAGGTCGAACAAAATGAACAAAATGGCCACCAAGTAGTAGCGCACATCGAATTTCATTCGCGCATCTTCGAACGCTTCAAAACCGCATTCGTAAGGAGAATTTTTGGCCTCGTTGGGTCGCTGTGGGCCCAAAAAATAGCCGATGGCTTGGGGCGCTACGCCAATGGCCAAACCCACCAAAATAAACAACAAGACGGGAAGATAAGCTTCTAAATTCATCGCAGGCTCGTCCCTGGGGACATGGTGTGAAAGCGTATCGTGAACCCCAGCGCTGACAAGAATATGACATCCTGGACCGGGTGGGAGGGCGATGAGCTTGGGAGTCTGGTCATGGGCTGTGATCAACCAGGACAAATGTGAAACATTTGCCGCAGACAGTGTCTGCCAGGTCGTTGAAACAGGCGGCATCTTATCACGCACACAGGCGTGAATGCGGCTTGATCAGCACTGTTGGGCGAGGTCACCGCCAAATGGCGAAGTCCCCCCAGTGGCGTGGTGTTAAACCTTCGCCAATTGCGGGCTCGAAGACAGCGTATTCGTGCCCACCGGTGACACCGCACCTTTGATCACGGCGCCAGGTTCAATGTACAAATCGCCGTAGCCCAAATCGGCCTGAACCCGTGCGTCAGCGCCCAATTGCAAAACCCCTGCAGACCTGACCGTGCCTTGAACCCGCCCCAAAATGGTCACGGCATCCCCCACCAACTGGCCTTGCAAGGAGCCTTGGGTGTTGACCAGCACCGTGCCGTTTTTTTGGCCATTGGAAGATTCCAAGCGGCCCGTGATGTGGCCACGCAATTCAACCGATCCGCTGCTGATCACCTCGCCAATGATGTGCGCGCCAGCGCCAATATGGGTGCGCCCAGGGCTCGAGGTATCACCGGCATTTGCAAAGCATTGTTCAAAACGTCGATTCCAATCCACAGCACACCTCCGCATTGAAGAACTCCGCAACTGGGAATGGCTGTATTTTGCACTAAATTAACACTAAAATTTTAATTATTTTTTAAATATTAAATAATCAAAAATAAGATTAATCTCAATCAGACCACCATGCAAACAAAAAAACCGAGCCTTGCAAAGCAAGCTCGGTTTTTTGTCTGGTGCCGTCGGCGAGACTCGAACTCGCACAGCTTTCGCCACTACCCCCTCAAGATAGCGTGTCTACCAATTTCACCACGACGGCATCAATATCGAAGGGCACCCATGTGCCTCACAAGGCGAGCAGTTTAACTGCAATGGGGCTCTTATAAGTCATTCAATCGGTTTAAATCATTTGGGTATCTGGCCCGATCCATTGGGGCTTGCCGGCGCAGCAGGTGCCGGAACCGAAGGGGCTGGGGTGGTGGCATTCGCAGGTTCATTTTGACCGGGGATTTGACCAGCGGGTCCAGCAGGCACAGTCACAGGCGCTTTCTCCAACACGCTGGTGCCCTCGGTCGTGGGTTTGAGGTTGCCAAAATAAGCCAAGGCCAAGGTGCAGACGAAAAACACTGCCGCCAAGACCGATGTGCTGCGCGATAAAAAATTGGCACTGCCACTGGCTCCAAACAAACTGCCAGAGCTGCCGCTGCCAAAAGCCGCACCCATGTCAGCACCTTTTCCGTGCTGAATCAGGATCAGGCCAATCATGGCCAAAGCAGACAAAATTTGCACCACCAACAAAAGATTGAGAAGCAGGGTCATGTTGATCTCGTTTAATCAGCGCCTCAGAGCGCTTGGGCTGCGGCCAGAATGGCCAAAAAATCATGGGGTTTGAGCGAAGCACCGCCGACCAAGCCCCCATCAATATCAGTTTGCGCCAATAGGCTGGCGGCGTTGCTGGCATTCATGCTGCCGCCATAGAGCAAGCGAATGCTCTGTGCATTGGATGTGGCCGCATTCAGCTGAGCGCGCAACAGGGCGTGCACTGCTTGGGCCTGCTCAGGCGTGGCGGTGCGGCCTGAGCCAATGGCCCAAACGGGTTCATAGGCCACCACCATTTCACTCACGCAATGACCCACTTGCTGGATGACAGCGGCCAATTGCCGCTTGACGACATCCTTGGTTTGCCCGGTCTCTCTCTCTTGAAGTGTCTCGCCAACGCAAACCACCGGGGTAATTCCTTTGGCCAAAGCCCGTTGCGCTTTGGCTGCCACCACCGATGAAGTTTCCCCATGGTATTGGCGTCGCTCAGAATGGCCGACCAAGACATACCGGGCTTTGAAATCTTGCAGCATGGCTGCAGACACCTCACCGGTGTATGCGCCCTGTTCATGGGCGGAAACATCTTGAGCACCCCATGCCATGGGTGAACCCTGGCAGATTTGTGCGACCTGGGCCAGGTAAGGGGATGGAACACAAACAGCCATGTCGACGCGGTCGCAGGCGGGCTCAGCATGCAAGATGGCACCGAGCAAATCGGCATTGCTGGCCGATTGCCCGTTCATCTTCCAATTGCCCACCAACAAAAAACGCTTCATGGCTTGATATCCAACCGTCTCAGACCCAGCGTGTTCAATGCTCGTTTTTGGGTTCTGCGTGGCGCTGTCCACCATCGTGGGGCTGGTCATGTCCATGCTCCGGCTGATGCTCGGGGCGATCCAACAAAGCCTTCATGGACAATTTAACGCGTCCCTTTTCGTCGGTTTCCAACACTTTGACGCGCACCACTTGGCCTTCGGCCAACACATCCGTGACCTTGGCAATGCGCTCATGGCTGATCTGGCTGATGTGCAACAAACCGTCTTTGCCGGGCAACAAATTGACCAGGGCACCAAAGTCAAGGATTTTGGTGATGGGGCCTTCGTAGACCTTGCCAATTTCCACTTCAGCGGTGATCTCGGCAATGCGGCGCTTGGCTTCTTCGGCTTTGGCGCCGTCGGTGGCCGCAATGGTGATCGTGCCATCTTCATCGATGTTGATCTGGGTGCCGGTTTCTTCGGTCAAAGCGCGAATCACCGCCCCACCCTTGCCAATCACATCGCGGATTTTTTCAGGGTTGATCTTCATGGTGAAGAGTTTGGGTGCGAAGTTGCTCACCTCGGTGCGCGCCTCGCCCATGGCTTCTTGCATCTTGCCCAAAATATGGATGCGGGCCTCTTTGGCTTGGGCCAAAGCCACCTGCATGATTTCCTGGGTAATGCCCTGGATTTTGATGTCCATTTGCAAAGCAGTGATGCCTTGGGTGCTGCCGGCGACCTTGAAGTCCATGTCGCCCAAGTGGTCCTCGTCACCCAAAATGTCGGTCAAGACGGCAAATCGGTTGCCTTCTTTGATCAAGCCCATGGCGATACCAGCCACGTGGGCCTTGAGGGGCACCCCAGCGTCCATCAAGGACAGGCAACCACCACACACCGAGGCCATCGATGAAGAGCCATTCGATTCGGTGATTTCAGACACCACGCGCATGGTGTAGGGGAATTCTTCTTTGGTGGGCAAAACGGCAGCCAAAGCACGCTTGGCCAATCGGCCATGACCGATTTCACGGCGTTTGGTGCTGCCCATGCGGCCCACTTCGCCCGTGGCAAAGGGAGGCATGTTGTAGTGCAACATGAAGCGGTCTTCAAACTCGCCAGCCAAAGCGTCAATGCGCTGGGCATCGCGCTCAGTGCCCAAAGTGGAGATCACCAAAGCTTGGGTTTCACCGCGGGTGAACAAGGACGAGCCATGGGTGCGGGGCAACACGGAGTTGCGGATTTCAATTGGGCGCACGGTGCGGGTGTCGCGACCGTCGATGCGCGGCTCGCCGGCCAAAATTTGGCCGCGAACAATGCGCGACTCGATCTCGAACAACAGGTTGTCCACCTTGACGGGGTCGAAAGCCACGCCACTGGCGGTCAATCCGTCTTTGGCGGCTTGGTAAGCTTCGCGGCAAGCCTGGGTGCGGGCTTGCTTGTTGCGTATTTGATAGGCAGCGGTCAGCTTGTCTTGCGCATGTGTGGCCAATTGGGCTTCGAAATCGCTGTCACGGGCGGGGGCAGACCAGTCCCATGCGGGTTTGCCAGCATCGCGAACCAATTCGTGGATGGCATTGATGGCGATCTTGCCTTGGTCGTGGCCAAAAACCACCGCACCGAGCATGATCTCTTCGGACAGTTGCTGGGCCTCGGACTCGACCATCAACACAGCCGTCTCGGTACCCGCCACCACCAAATCCATCAGGCTGTCTTTGCGCTGGGTTTGACCTGGGTTTAACACATATTCGCCATTGATGTAACCCACGCGGGCGGCACCAATGGGGCCATTGAACGGCAAACCCGAAATGGCCAATGCAGCCGAGGTGCCAATCATGGCGGCGATGTCGGCATCAACCTCCGGATTGAGAGACACGGTGTGGATCACCACATGCACTTCGTTGTAGAAACCTTCGGGGAACAAAGGGCGAATGGGGCGGTCGATCAAACGGGAGGTCAAAGTTTCCAGTTCGCTGGGCTTGGCTTCGCGCTTGAAAAAGCTGCCGGGGATTTTGCCCGCTGCATAGGCCTTCTCGATGTAATCCACGGTCAAGGGGAAAAAATCTTGGCCCGGCTTGGATGACTTGGAACCGACCACGGTGGCCAGCACCACGGTGTCGTCAATATTGACCAGCACAGCGCCGGTGGCTTGGCGGGCAGTTTCGCCGGTTTCCAAGGTGACCGTGTGTTGGCCCCACTGGAAGGTTTTGGTGACTTTATTAAAAATAGACATGTGTCTCTCCTGAGGTTGATGGGAGGTATAGGCCACCTCCACAAAGCCCGGAAAAATCGTCACAGAACACGATGCCATTCCATGAAACACCCCCCACGGGGGTCATTTGGTGGAATGACACAGCTTCGCTCTGTTCTCGAGTTCTCCATGTGGCAAGGCCACCGAGTTACCGAAATAACATCAGTGGCCGAGCTTGCATGCGTTGGACAAAATTACTTGCGCAGACCGAGTTTGGCGATCAACGCGGTGTAGCGATCGGCATCTTTGGACTTGAGGTAGTCCAGCAGTTTGCGCCGACGGCTGACCATGCGCAACAACCCACGGCGACCGTGGTGATCTTTGGCATGGGTTTTGAAATGGGGGGTGAGTTCGTTGATGCGGGCGGTCAAAATGGCTACCTGCACTTC
>CAXNFO010000032.1:0-10714 GCA_964201395.1 Limnohabitans sp. | reverse complement strand
TGAGAGCGAATTTCCAGGCTTGTTGCAGCGCTACCCCCATGAGTTTTCCGGTGGTCAGCGCCAGCGCATCGCCGTGGCCCGTGCGCTGGTGTTGCAGCCCCAATTGCTGGTCTTGGATGAACCCACCAGTGCCTTGGATGTGTCGATTCAGAAGCAATTGCTGCAACTGCTCCAAACCTTGCAAGCTGAGCGTGGGTTGAGCTATTTGCTCATCACCCACGACATGGACGTCATCCATGCCATGGCCCATCAGGTCATGGTGATGAAAGATGGCCAAGTGGTGGAGGCAGGCGAAACCCAAGCCGTTTTGGCACAACCCCGACACATCTACACCCAAACCCTGGTGCAGGCCTCAGCCCCAGCCATCGCAAGGTCATAAAGCGATTGAAATCAAATATTTAGCGGTTATAATATCTGCTTGACGACCAACCGGGCGGATACCAACCGCCCGTTTTTTTTGGTCAATCGCTTTTCGGTTTGGGGTGTGATTGTCTGTGGCCTTGCAAGAAGTTGTTGTTCAAACCGTGACCGGACTCGGTTACGACCTGGTGGAGCTGGAACGCTCGGCCGGTGGTTTGCTGCGCATCACCATTGACCACCCCTGGACCATGGGCGCCGAGGCCGTGTTTGTAACGGTGGAAGACTGTGAAAAAGTCACCCGCCAATTGCAATTTGTGTTGGAAGCCGAAGAGGTGGAGTACCGCCGCTTGGAGGTGTCTTCGCCGGGCATCGACCGGCCATTGCGCCACCAAGCCGACTTTGAGCGGTTTGCGGGTGAGGTGATTGACATCACCTTGAAGGCACCCATGGGTGCTGCGGCCGGTGGCCAGGTATCGGCACTGCGGAAAAAATTCAGAGGCGCGCTGGAAAAAGGCGAGGCCCCCGGACATTGGCAAATTGTTTGGCGCGAAGAGGCGCCCACCAAGCCCGGTCAGCGGATCAGTCATAAAAGGGCAACCCCGCCATCACAGGTGCTGGGGTTTGCATTGGAAGAGTTGCGCGAGGCACGCCTTGCGCCTTTGGTTGATTTCAAGGGTCGTTCGGCCCGTTCAGTTTGAGCACGAGAGGAGTCAGAGATCATGAACCGCGAAATGTTGATGTTGGTGGATGCCATCTCGCGAGAGAAAAATGTCGAGCGCGATGTGGTGTTTGGGGCGGTCGAATTGGCCTTGGCCCAGGCCACCAAAAAGTTGTTTCAAGGCGACGTGGACATCCGCGTGGCCGTCGACCGCGACAGTGGTGATTACGAAACCTTTCGCCGCTGGATGGTGGTGCCCGACGAGGCCGGCCTGCAAAACCCGGATGCCGAAGAATTGCTGATGGACGCCACCGACCGCGTGTCTGATGTCGAGGTGGGTGAGTACATCGAAGAGGGCGTGGAATCTCTGCCGATTGGCCGCATTGGCGCCATGGCGGCCAAACAGGTCATCTTGCAAAAAATCCGTGACGCCGAGCGCGATATGCTGCTCAACGACTTTTTGTCGCGTGGCGACAAAATCTTTGTCGGCACGGTCAAGCGCATGGACAAGGGCGACATCATTGTGGAGAGCGGCCGGGTAGAAGGTCGTTTGAGACGTGGCGAAATGATCGCCAAAGAAAACTTGCGCAATGGCGACCGTGTGCGCGCCATGATCATGGAAGTGGACCTGACCTTGCGCGGCGCCCCCATCATTTTGTCGCGCTCAGCGCCTGAGTTCATGATGGAGTTGTTCCGCCAAGAAGTGCCCGAGATCGAGCAAGGTTTGCTGGAGATCAAATCTTGCGCCAGAGACTCAGGCTCACGCGCCAAAATTGCCGTGCTGTCACATGACAAGCGCGTCGACCCCATCGGCACCTGTGTCGGTGTGCGCGGCACCCGTGTCAATGCCGTCACCAACGAATTGGCCGGCGAACGGGTGGACATTGTGTTGTGGAGCGAAGACCCCGCCCAGTTCGTGATTGGTGCTCTGGCCCCCGCCAATGTCAGCTCCATCGTGGTGGACGAAGAAAAACACGCCATGGATGTGGTGGTTGACGAGGAAAACCTGGCCATCGCCATTGGCCGCGGTGGTCAAAACGTGCGCTTGGCCTCTGACCTCACGGGTTGGAAGATCAACATCATGGACGCCAACGAATCGGCGCAAAAACAGGCCAACGAAACCGATTACCTGCGCACCTTGTTCATGGAAAAGCTCGACGTCGACCAAGAGATTGCCGACATCTTGATCGCCGAGGGTTTCACCAGCTTGGAAGAAGTGGCCTATGTGCCCCTGCAAGAAATGCTGGAAATCGAAGGCTTTGACGAAGACACAGTCAACGAGTTGCGCACCCGCGCCAAAGACATGCTGCTGACCATGGAAATTGTCCGTGAAGAAAGCATCGAAGAGGTCTCTCAAGACCTGCGCGACCTGGAGGGCTTGGATGCCAATTTGATTGCCACCTTGGCGCAAAACGGTGTCAACACCCGAGACGAATTGGCAGACCTGGCCGTGGATGAGCTGACCGCCATCACCGGCCAACCGGAGGAGGAGGCCAAGGCCCTGATCCTGAAGGCACGCGAACATTGGTTCGCAGGTCAAGAGTAATGGTCATGGAGAGGAACACCACAAATGTCCAGTACGACGGTTGCAGAGTTTGCCAACGAACTCAAAAAATCCACCAGCACGCTGATCGAGCAATTGCGCTTGGCCGGTGTTGAAAAATCAACCCCCAACGATGCCCTCACCGACGGTGATAAGCAAAAGCTATTGAACCATCTCAAAGCCAGCCACGGCACAGAATCGCCGGAGCGCAAAAAAATCACTTTGGTTAAAAAGTCCACCAGCGAGATCAAGCAAGCCGATGCCACCGGCAAAGCACGCACCATTCAAGTTGAAGTGCGCAAAAAGCGCACCTTCATCAAGCGCGATGATGGCCCGGAGGCCGTTGAAGCCCCTACCCCGGTTGAAGCGCCTCGCCCCGTGGCTGCGCCCGTGCCCGTGCCCGTGGCACCGGCCATCGATGAAGCAGAATTACTACGGCGCGAACAAGACGCGCTGCGCCAGGCCGAACTGATTCGCCGCCAAGAAGCCGAAATTCTGGCCAAACGCGAAGCCGCTGAAGCCCGCGCCTTAGCTGCCAAACAAGCCCAGCAAGAGCCCGCACCCCAAGAGCCGGTGGCCGAGCCAGCGGCCCAAGCGCCCATCGAACCGGTGGTTGAGGCCGCTGTGCCCGCAGCCCCTGTGGAATTGACGGCCGTCGAAAAGGCCCAGCAAGCCGCCGATACGGCTTTGGAAGCCAGCAAGTCCAGCGACGAGCGCCGCCGCAAAGCCTTGGCTGAGGCTGAAGCCATTCGCACCATGATGAATGCCCCCAAGCGGGTGTTGGTGGCGAAAAAACCCGATGAGCCCAAGCCCGCTGATGCGGCGGGTGCCAAAAAAGGCACCTTGCACAAGCCTGCCGTCGGCACAGTCAAGCCGGCAGCGGCCAAACCCGCTGGTACCGATGCCACAGCACCCAAAGAAGGCCAGAAAGAGCTCAAAAGCGCCAAACTGTCTTCCAGCTGGGCCGATGACCAGAGCAAGAAAAAAGAGATCAAGACCCGTGGCGACAGCAATACCGGTGTTGGCCGCAACAGTTGGCGTGGTGGTCCGCGGGCGCGCAACCGTGACCGCGATCGCGATGACCAACCGCAAGTCAGCGCCCCAGTGGAGCAGCGCATCATTGAGGTTCATGTGCCAGAGACCATCACGGTTGCCGAGTTGGCACACAAGATGGCGATCAAGGCCTCAGAGGTCATCAAGCAATTGATGAAGCTCGGCCAAATGGTCACCATCAACCAACCGCTGGACCAAGACACCGCCATGATCGTGGTGGAAGAAATGGGTCACAAAGCCATCGTGGCAGCCCTGGACGACCCAGAGGCCTTCACCGATGAAGAAGATTCAGCCACCCAATCAGAGTCTTTGCCCCGCGCCCCTGTGGTGACGGTCATGGGCCACGTTGACCATGGCAAAACATCGTTGCTCGACCGCATCCGCCAAGCCCGTGTGGCCGCCGGTGAAGCCGGTGGCATCACCCAGCACATTGGGGCCTACCACGTTGAAACCCCGCGCGGCATGATTTCCTTTTTGGACACCCCTGGCCACGAGGCGTTCACCGCCATGCGGGCCCGTGGTGCACAAGCCACCGACATCGTGATCTTGGTGGTGGCAGCCGACGACGGCGTGATGCCGCAAACCCGTGAGGCCATCAAACACGCCAAAGCGGCGGGTGTGCCGATCGTGGTGGCGTTGAACAAAATGGACAAGCCCGACGCCAACCCCGATCGCGTCAAAGGCGAGTTGGTCACCGAAGAGGTGGTGCCGGAAGAATTTGGCGGTGATTCGCCCTTTGTGCCTGTGTCCGCCAAAACCGGTGATGGCATTGACCAACTCTTAGAGCAAGTGCTGCTGCAAGCCGAAATTTTGGAACTCAAGGCCCCCATTGATGCCATGGCCAAAGGCCTGGTGATCGAGGCCAAGCTCGACAAAGGTCGCGGCCCAGTGGCCACCATCCTGGTTCAATCGGGCACCTTAAATGTGGGCGATGTGGTCTTGGCAGGTCAAACCTTTGGCCGTGTTCGCGCCATGCTCGACGAAAACGGCAAACCGATCAAATCGGCGGGCCCATCCATTCCGGTGGAAATCCAAGGCCTCACCGAGGTGCCCCAAGCAGGGGACGAATTCATGGTCATGGCCGATGAGCGCCGGGCGCGTGAAATCGCCACTTACCGGGCCGGCAAATTCCGCAACACCAAATTGGCCAAGCAACAAGCCGCCAAATTGGAGAACATGTTCACCGACATGGCCGCTGGTGACGTCAAGATGTTGCCCATCATTGTCAAAGCCGATGTACAGGGCTCGCAAGAGGCTTTGGCCTCATCCTTGCTCAAGCTCTCGACCGACGAAGTTAAGGTGCAAATGGTCTATGCCGCAGTGGGTGGCATCAGCGAAAGCGACATCAATTTGGCCATTGCCTCCAAAGCGGTGGTGATTGGTTTCAACACCCGTGCTGACGCCGGCGCCCGCAAGGTGGCCGAAGGCAATGGTGTGGATATCCGCTACTACAACATCATTTACGACGCGGTCGACGACCTCAAAGCCGCCATGTCGGGCATGTTGACCCCGGACAAAAAAGAAGAAATTTTGGGCACCGCCGAAATTCGCGAGGTGTTCAAGGTCAGCAAGATTGGCTCGATCGCCGGTTGCATGGTCACCGCGGGCTTGGTGCGGCGCAGTGCGCGGTTGCGCTTGTTGCGCGACAACGTGGTCATCTTCACCGGTGAGCTGGAAAGCCTCAAGCGCTTCAAAGACGATGCGCGCGAGGTCAAAGAAGGCTTTGAGTGCGGCTTGAACATCAAGGGCTACAACGACATTTCCAAGGGCGATTTGATTGAGTTCTTTGAAATCAAAGAAGTGGCCCGGGTTCTGTGACGCCCAGGCGGCGCAGAACATGATTTCGCATTGAGCTTGTGGCAACCAAAAAGTCATCTTTGCCCCACCGAGGTTTTCGGGTGGCCGATCAAATCCAACGTGATTTGACGGGCCTGATCGCCCGTGAACTCAAAGACCCACGGGTGGGCATGGTGACCATCAATGCGGTGGAAGTCACGCCCGACTACGCGCATGCCAAAGTGTTCTTCAGTTGCCTGGGCGGTGACGCTGCCTTGGCCACCGAGGGGTTGAACCAAGCGGCAGGTTTTTTGCGCAGTGGTTTGTTCAAGAAACTGCACATCCACACGGTGCCCACCTTGCATTTTGTGTACGACCGAACCACCGAAAAAGCAGCCGACATGAACGCCTTGATCGCCAAGGCCGTTTCCTCTCGGGCCAAAGAGGACTGACCATGAACGCGCCACGCACCAGGGTGCAACGGCGCCCTGTGCATGGGCTGCTGCTGGACAAGCCATTGGGCATGTCGAGCAACCACGCCTTGCAAAAAGCCAAATACCTGTTGCGCGCTGAAAAAGCTGGCCACACCGGCACGCTCGACCCCTTGGCCAGTGGTGTGCTGCCCTTGTGTTTTGGTGCGGCCACCAAGTTTTCGCAAATCCACCTTGATGCCGACAAAGCCTATGAGGCGGTGGCCAAAATGGGCCAAACCACCAGCACCGGTGACGCCGAAGGCGAGGTGCTGGCCCAATGCGAAGCCACTTTTTCATCCGATGATCTGCGCCAAGTGGAACAAAACCTCAGCGGTCCGATCCAGCAAACCCCACCCATGCACAGCGCTTTGAAAAAAGACGGCAAAGCCTTGTACGAATACGCCCGTGAGGGCTTGACGGTGGAGCGGGCGCCTCGCGCCATCACCATCCATTCCTTGCGCTTGCAAGAAATCGAGCCCCAAGACGGCCTGCGCTGTGTGCGCATGTGGGTGGATTGCAGCAAAGGCACCTACATCCGCACGCTGGCCGAAGACATGGGCAAAGCACTGGGTTGTGGTGCGCATTTGATCAGCCTGCGCCGCACCCGCAGCGGCCCTTTTGGCCAGGCCGACTGCATCACGCTCGAACAATTGGAGGCCATGGACGACGACCAACGCCAGGCCCAACTGCGACCGGTGGACAGCTTGTTGCAAGGTCATCACCCCATCACATTGGAGCCGCATGATTCAGGGCGCTTCTTGAGTGGCTTGCGCCGCCGAGGGGCTTGGCCCGACTGCGAACACGTTTCTGTCTACGGACAAGACCCCCACAGCCTTTTGGGCACGGCCCATGTCAAAGCCGGTGAACTCATCCCGACGCGACTGCTCAGCCCGCTAGAAATCAAATCCCTTTTGGAGAACCCTGCATGACTCAACAAATTCGCAACATCGCCATCATCGCCCACGTGGACCATGGCAAAACCACCTTGGTGGATCAATTGCTTCGCCAATCGGGCACCTTCCGCGCGAATGAAAAAATCACCGAGCGTGTGATGGACAACAACGATTTGGAAAAAGAGCGTGGCATCACCATCTTGGCCAAAAACTGCGCCGTGAGCTGGAAGGGCACCCACATCAACATCGTCGACACCCCTGGACACGCCGACTTCGGTGGCGAGGTTGAGCGGGCCTTGTCCATGGTCGATGGGGTGGTGCTGCTCATCGATGCGGTGGAAGGCCCCATGCCGCAAACCCGCTTTGTCACCAAAAAGGCCTTGGCATTGGGCTTGAAGCCGATTGTGGTGGTCAACAAAGTGGACCGCCCCGGCTCGCGCCCCGATTACGTCATCAATGCCGCCTTTGACCTGTTTGACAAACTCGGCGCGAGTGAAGACCAATTGGATTTCCCTGTGGTTTACGCCTCTGGCTTGAATGGCTGGGCCAGCATGAACGAGGGAACACCTGGGGAGCAATGGGGGCCTGATTTGGGCGCCTTGTTTGACACCGTGTTGCAACACGTACCTGCCCATGCCGGCGACCCCAATGCACCATTGCAGTTGCAAATCAGCTCGCTGGATTACTCCAGCTATGTGGGCCGCATTGGCGTGGGCCGCATCAACGCAGGCACCATCCGTCCCAACCAAGAGGTGTTGGTGATGCAAGGGCCAGAACGCTCTTTGGGCAAAGCCAAATTGCTGCAATTATTGAAATTTGAAGGCTTGGAGCGGGTGCAAGCCACCGAGGCAGGGCCTGGGGATATTGTGTTGGTCAACGGCATTGAACAAGTCAATATTGGTGTGACGCTGACCGACCCCCAGTCACCCGCACCCTTGCCCATGCTCAAAATTGACGAGCCCACCTTGACCATGAATTTTTGCGTCAACAACTCGCCTTTGGCAGGGCGTGAAGGCAAGTTCGTGACCAGCCGCCAATTGCGCGATCGTTTGGACAAAGAACTGCAAGCCAACGTGGCCTTGCGCGTGCAAGACACCGACGAAGACGGTATTTATGAGGTGTCTGGCCGTGGCGAATTGCACCTGACCATTTTGTTGGAAAACATGCGCCGCGAGGGCTATGAACTGGCCGTGTCCAAACCCCGTGTGGTTTATAAAGAGGTCAATGGTGAACGCCATGAACCGATTGAAATGCTCACTGTTGACCTTGAAGAAGGCCACCAAGGCGGTGTGATGCAAGCCCTGGGCGAGCGCAAAGCCGAATTGGCCAACATGGAGCCCGATGGCCGGGGCCGGGTGCGCTTGGAATACCGCATTCCGGCACGTGGTTTGATCGGCTTTCAAAACGAGTTTCTCAACTTGACCCGTGGCACGGGTTTGGCCAGCAACATCTTTGATGGTTACGAAGCTTATCGGGGTGAAATTGCCAGCCGCAAAAACGGCGTGTTGATCAGCATGGATGACGGCGAAATCGTCACATACGCTTTGGGCAAGCTCGACGACCGTGGCCGCATGTTTGTGCGCCATGGCGACCCCGTGTACGAAGGCATGATCGTGGGCATCCACAGCCGTGACAACGATTTGGTGGTCAATGCCGTGCGCCAAAAGCAGCTGACCAACTTCCGCGTGTCGGGCAAAGAAGACGCCATCAAAATCACGCCCCCGATAGAGCTGACCTTGGAATATGCGGTCGAGTTCATTGAGGACGACGAATTGGTCGAGATCACCCCCAAAAGCATCCGTTTGCGCAAGCGCCACCTCAAAGAGCACGACCGCAAGCGTGCCAGCCGCACCGGGGCCTGAACATGTTGGCCGGGCTCAGCCATGGGCAAGCGGTGGTCTTGATGGTGGCCAACGCCGCCATGTGGTCTATTGCGGGCGTTGTCACGCGCCAGCTGGAGAGCGCCCAAAGCTTTGAAATCACCTTTTGGCGCAGCCTGTTCACCGTCTTGTCACTCTTGGTGTTGTTGCCCCTGACACAAGGGCGCGATGTGTTCAAGGGCATGCGCCAAGGCGACGTGTCACTGTGGTTGTCGGGGGTGTGCTGGTCGGTGATGTTTACCGCCTTCATGCTGGCTCTGACCATGACCACCGTGGCCAATGTGCTGATCACCATGGCGATGGGCCCCTTCTTTACCGCGCTGGTGGCCCGCGTGGTGCTGGGCCAGCGCATCGATGTTCGCACCGCTCTCGCCATTGTGATGGCGGCCTTGGGCATTGCTTGGATGTTTGGCGCCGAGGTGGCAACGCAAGGCTGGTTGGGTTTTGTCGTGGCTTTGTGCGTGCCCCTGGCCGCTGCCGTCAATTGGACGGTGGTTCAGCGTGCTGCGGTGCGCGGTCTGGCGGTGGACTTGGCGCCGGGCGTATTGATCGGGGCCGCCATCTCGTGTTTGGTGACCCTGCCCATGTCCATGCCTTTTCAGGCGGTGGCCACTGACGTGGCGTGGCTCGCCCTGCTGGGCTTGGTGCAACTGGCCATCCCGTGCTTGTTGTCCGTGGCCTGTGCCAAAGTATTGAAAGCCCCCGAGGTGTCCTTGCTGGCCTTGCTCGAAGTGGTGTTTGGCATTTTCTTGGCGTGGTGGGGGGCGGGCGAGGAACCCAGCTCTTCGGTGTTGTCGGGTGGTTTGCTGGTGTTGGGGGCTTTGTTGGCGCACCAAGGTTTGGCATGGCGCGAGCGCCAAAATCCCCTCACCTGAAAAACACAAGGAGTGGCAAATGTCAGATGTGGTGTGTGAAATCAAATCTGGGGTGGGCCTGATCACCCTGAGTCGGCCTCGGGCCTTGAACGCCTTGTCCTTGTCCATGGTGCGCGATTTGACAGCTTGCCTGTTGGCTTGGCGCGACGACGCCAAGGTGTTGGCGGTGGCCATCCGAGGCAGCCACAAAGAAGGGGTGTTCGGTCATTTCTGCGCGGGCGGTGATATTCGCTTTTTTCACCAAGCCGCTTTGGCCGGTGACCCGGCTTTGGAAGACTTTTTCACCGAGGAATACACCCTCAACCACTTGATCCACACCTACCCCAAGCCGTACATCGCTTTCATGGACGGCATTGTCATGGGCGGCGGCATGGGCTTGTCCCAGGGAGCGGCTTTGCGCTTGGTCACCGAGCGGACCCAAATGGCCATGCCAGAAACCCACATCGGTTTGTTCCCCGACGTGGGCGGGGGTTACTTTCTCAGCCGATTGGCCGGGGCATGTGGCGAATATTTGGGCTTGACCGGTCAAGCCCTGGGTGGCAGCGAGGCCGTGGCCGTGGGGTTGGCCGATGCACAAGCGGTCAGCAGCCAATTGCCCTCATTGTGGGAGGGCTTGACCTCTCAAGTGTGGACTGACGGCCAAGCCGTGCTGACCTGGCTGCGTAGCCAGGTCGATACCCAAAAGCCGCCAGCGCCCGTGTGGCAGCACAGCGATATGCAACAGGTCTTTGCCCTGCCCACGGTGATGGCCATGATGAATGCCTTGACCACTTTGGGCCAAGGACCTGGTCCCAACGCCGCTTGGGCGCAAACCACATTGGAGGTGTTGAACCACCGTTCACCCTTGATGCTGTGCGTGGTGCTGGAACAAATTCGCCGTGCCCGTGCTTTGTCGCTGGCAGATGACTTGCGCATGGAGCGCGACATGGTTCGGCATTGTTTCCATTTGCGCCCCGTGGCCGACAGCGAAACCGTCGAAGGCATCCGGGCTTTGGCGGTGGACAAAGACAAACAGCCCCAGTGGAAACCTCAGCGTGTTTCAGAAGTGGACGTTGCTGAAGTCGAAGCTTTTTTCAGCCATCCTTGGCCAGCCCATGCACACCCCTTGCGGGGCTTGATTTAAAAAACTGAGCCGCACCCGCCGAGAGGTTTCGGTTGCCCCTTCACCGCGGCAGGGTGTGCAGGGGAATGTCTTGGTTGCTG
>CAXNFO010000031.1:0-11007 GCA_964201395.1 Limnohabitans sp. | reverse complement strand
CATCATTGGCAATGGCGGCAAAGTGGCCAGTCCCATCCACTTGGCCGGTGGTGCGGCCAATGCGGCTTTGATGTTGGCCACCACTGGTTGGGCCAATGCCTATGCCAGGCGCGGTGTGCGGGTCAACGGCATCAACCCCGGCCAAACCTTCACCGGGCGCTTGCAAGGCCGCATGCAAGCCCTGGCCAAACAAGAAAACATCACCCCTGAACAAGCGCAACAGCGCCACACTGCCGATCTGCCCATGGGGCGTTTCTCTGAGCCCAGCGAAATCGCCAATATGGTGGTCTTTTTGTGTGCGGCTCAGTCCAGTTACGTCAATGGGGCCTTGGTCGCCATGGACGGTGCTCTCAATCCTGTGATTTGACCCAGAAACGACATGCGCTTGTTCCATCAACAGACCCAACAACGACACAGCCGCCGCGCGACCACCCGCACGGGCAGCATCAACCTGGAGTGACCCCATGTCCAAAATCTTGGTCATCAACCCCAACAGCACCCAAGCGGTCACCGACCACATCAGCTTGGCGTTGCAGCCCTTTCGCTTTGAAGGTGGCCCCCAACTCGATTGCCAAACCCTGCGCAGTGGCCCGCCGGGCATCGAGAGCCAAGCGCATGTGGACAGCATCAGCGACAAGCTGTTGCGTTGGTTGGAAGAAAACCCCAGCTACCGCGATGTCGACGCTTGGGTGTTGGCGTGTTTTTCAGACCCTGGTTTGTTTGCCATGCGCGAGGTCTTGCCGTGTCCGGTGATTGGCTGTGCCGAAGCGTCGTACCACGCTGCCAGCGCCATGGCCGACAAGTTTGGCGTGATCTCCATCTTGGCGCGGGCCGTGCCGCGCCACTTGCGCCAAATTCGCCTGCTGGGTTTGGACCACAAGTTGGCTCGTGACTTGCCCATCGAGGTCAATGTGGTCAACCTGGGCGACGAGTCGCTCACCTTCACCCGCATGCGTGATGTGGGCCAACGCTTGGTGCACGAGCACGGTGCGGGCGTGGTCATCATGGGCTGCGCTGGCATGGCGCGCTACCGCCAGCGTTTGGAAGATTTTTTGAAGGTGCCCGTCATCGACCCCACCCAGGCCGGCGTGGCCTTGGCCATGGGCCGGGTGTTGGCCCAGCAAGCCTTGGGCTGAGGGAGCGGGCGGCAAGGCCTTCAACATCACCACCGATGGTGAGGCTGACTCAGCGCACCGCCGTGCTGCGGTGTTCCAAGCGGCTGAGCAGGCGCACCACTGGCCACAACAGCACCAAGTACATCAGGGCTGCGAGCACGATGGGGGTGGGGTTGTAGGTCAGCGCCTGGGCTTGGCGCGCGTTGTTGAGCAACTCGGGCAAGGCCACCACGCTGGCCAAGGCGGTGAGCTTGATCACCTCCAAGGTGTTGCTGATCAACTCGGGCAGTACATTGCGCGTGGCCTGTGGAATCACCACATGCCACAGCGCCTGAGCACGGTTCAAGCCCGTGGAGCGGGCGGCCTCCATTTGGCCGCGCGGCACGCTCTCCAGGCCTGCGCGAAACACCTCGCCGTAGTAGCTCGAGGTGTTGAGCAAAAAGCCCAAGGCCACCGCGGCAAATTTGGGCAGGTCAATGCCCAGAAATGGAACGCCAAAGTAAATCAAGATCAAAAGCACCAGGGGCGGGAAGGCGCGGAAAAAATCCACATACACCACGGTGGTCCAGCGCAACCAGCGCGGGCCTTGGTTGCCGGCCAAAGCCACCGCCAAACCGCCGGCCAGCCCCAAGGGGACCACGGTGAGCGACAGCAGCAGCGTCATCCACAGGCCTTGCAGCAAAAACGGCCACACCTTTTCGATGATGTCGAGGTTGAAAAAAACGTTGATCAGGTTGTCCATGGCTCAACGCTTCCAGGCGAAGCGCGTTTCAACCCAGCGCCCCAACACCACAAAGGGAATGAACAAAATCAAATAAGCCACTGCACCCATCACCAGCGGGGTGGCGTTGCCCGCTTCGCTCGAAGCGGACGAGGACACATTCAGCAACTCGTGCAGCGCCACCACCGAGCCCAGGGCCGTGCCCTTGGTGATGGCAATCGTGCGATTGGTCAGCGGCGGCACCGTCATGCGCACCGCTTGCGGCAAGATCACATGGACCAAGGTTCCCCAAGGGCCCAAGCCCGTTGAGCGGGCTGCTTCCCATTGCCCCTTTGGGATGGCCAGCATGCCGGCCCAAAAAATCTCTTCGGTGAACGCTGCCAGCACCAAGGACAGTGCCAACCAGGTGGCAGTGAAGGCGCTCATCGACAGCTCGATGTAGGGAAAGGCAAAAAACAACAAAATGATCACCACCAGCGGGGGCAGGGCGCGAAAGATATCGGCAAAAGCAATGATGAAGGCATTGACCAGCTTGACATGCTGGATGCGCAGCACCGCCAAGGCCAAGCCCAGCACCAATCCGGTGGCAATGACGCACAGGCCCAAGCCCATGGTGAGCAACATGCCATCTAGAATGGGCGCGACATAGCGCGCTGCCACCTCGGCATTGAAAAAGCTCGATATAAAACGGTCGAGCGAGGACAGGGGCGCGGTGCTGCTCATGCGCTCTAGCGTTGGCCCAATGAGGCTAAAAATTCGCGCAAACGCGGGTGCTGCGGTGTGTCAAAAATCGCTTGCGGGCTGCCCTCTTCAACAATGTGGCCTTGGTCCATGAACACCACATGGTCGGCTGCAGCGCGGGCAAAGCCCATTTCATGGCTGACCACCACCATGGTCATGCCCGATTCGCGCAGCTCGCGCATGACCTTCAACACGCTGCCCACCAACTCGGGGTCGAGGGCACTGGTGGGCTCATCAAACAACAAAATTTTTGGCTTGAGCGCCAACGAGCGGGCAATGCCCACGCGCTGCTGCTGACCGCCCGAGAGTTGGCCGGGAAAGGCATCGGCCTTGTCGGTCAAGCCCACCCGGGCCAAAGCTTCCATGCCCACGGTTTCGGCCTGGGCATTGCTCATTTTTTGCACCTTGCGCAAGGCCAGAGTGACATTGCCCAGCGCCGTCATGTGCGGGTACAGGTTGAACGACTGAAACACCATGCCCACTTGCTGGCGCAAATCATTGAGGTTGACGCCCGACAAGGTGATGTCTTTGCCGTCGACCATCACCGCCCCCGACTCCGGAACCTCGAGCAAATTGCAGCAGCGCAGCAAGGTGCTTTTGCCCGAGCCCGAGGGCCCGATGATGAACACCAGCTTGCCCGTGGGCACGCTGAGGTTCACCCCATGCAGCACGGCCAGGGGGCCGTAAGCCTTGCGCAGCTCGCGCAACTCCAGGGCTGGTCTCATGCCCAGCCCTGCTCAAACATCTCCGCGCGCATCAAGAGCATTGCGGCGTGTTTGGGGTGGGGTCGTAGCCGGGCATGCCCACCACGCCGTGTCCTGGAGAGACCTTGACCGCAGCTGAATCGGCGGCGGGCTTGCTGCCAAACCACTTCTCATGCAGGCGTGCGTAAGTGCCGTCCATCTTCATGCACTTGACAGCATTGGAGAGCACAGTGCGGCCGGCTTTGTCGTCCAGGCGCAAAGGAATGGCCCAGACCAAACCGGTTTTGATGGTGTAGGTGGTTTTGACCAGCGGGTTTTGCTTGGCGGCCCAGGCCACGACGGTATTGCCCGCCAAATTGGCTTGGGCGCGGCCCGACAAAACGGCTTGCACGGCATCGGCATTGGTGTCGTAAATGTCGAATTTGAAGCCGAACTTGCCCATGTTCTCTTTGGCCCAAGTTTCATAGGCCGAGCCTTTGTTGACCGAAATGGTCTTGCCTTTGAGGTCGTCCAAGCTGTTGATCTCGGCGTCCGATTTTTTGACCAAAAATTGAAAATCGGTGTCCAGGTATCCCTCGGTGAACAGCATTTGCTCGGCGCGTTGCGGGGTCACCGTGGTGGGGGCAGCGATCCAGTCGTATTTTTTGGCGTTCAAGCCGGGGATCAGGCCCGAGAACTGCGTGCCTTCGATGTTGACGAGGCGCTTGAGGCGTTTGCCAATTTCCATCGCCATGTCGACGTTGAAGCCCTCAATGGTTCCGTCGAGCTTGCGCATGGCATGGGGGGCAAAGGTCGCGTCCACGGCGGTCTGTATGGTTTGCGCCATGGCAGCCCCGCAGAACGCGGCGGACAAGGCCAGGGCCAGTCCAGTGAGTTTGGTTTTCATGCAGACACTCCTTTTGTGGTTAAAAAAATAAAACAATCAGCCCAGGGGCTTGCCCGCACCCACGCGGTCAACGATGAGTTGGTAGTGCTCGGGGCGGCGGTGCTTGGCAAAGTTGAACACGTGCTGGCGGAAGGTGTCGCCCAAGGCCAGGTCGCAGTTGTGGAAAATGAGTTCATCTTCTTCGCTGGCGCTTTGTGCCACCACCTCGCCAGTGGGCGACACAATGGCCGAGCCCGCAATCATGTGAAAGCCGTCTTCGGCGCCGCACTTGGCCGCAGCACCCACCCACAAGGCGTTTTCGTGCGCATGGGCTTGCAGCAGCAACAGGTGGTGGAACATGCGCAGGTGCGGCGGCTCGTTCCAGTGGATGTTGTGCGAAGGCGTGTTGTAGCCCAGCACCACCACCTCGGCGCTTTGCAAGCCCATGACGCGAAAGGTCTCGGGCCAGCGTCGGTCGTTGCAAATGCACATGCCCATGCGGGTGTCCATGGTGTCCCACACCTTGAAGCCTTCGTTGCCCACTTGGAAATACTTTTTCTCCAGGTGTTGAAATGGCGCGGCCGGTTTGTGGTCGTCGTGGCCGGGCAGGTGCACCTTGCGGTAGCGACCCACGATCTGGCCTTGGCGGTCCACGATGATGGAGGTGTTGAAGCGCTCGCGCTCAGGGGTCAGTTCGGCATAGCCCAGGTAAAAGCCAATGCCATATTGGCGTGCCAAATCAAACAGCGGTTGCACATCGGCGTTGGGCATGGCCGCTTCAAAGTAGCGGTCGATCTCGGCCTCGTCGGTCATCCAGTAGCGCGGAAAAAACGTGGTCAGCGCCAACTCGGGAAACACCACAAAGTGGGCATGCCGGGCGTGGGCCTCTTTGAGCAATTCGATCAAGCGGGCCACCACAGCGGCCTTGCTGTCGCGCAAGTGGATGGGGCCGAGTTGGGCGACGGCCAGGGGGAAGGGGCGTTTCATGACAGTTTGGGCAGCAAAGATTTGAGAAAACCCGCCGAGCCGGTGCTGGCGGGGGCGTTGACCAAGGGGCCGGGTTTGCCACGGGCAATGAACTCGCCGCTGCCCCGGGCCACTTGCAATTCATTGTGCGCGATCACCACCCGCCCACGGTTGATCACCGTGGTCGGCCAGCCGGTGAGGCTTTTGCCTTCGTAAGGGGTGTAGCCCACCCGGTCGTGGAGCATGTGGGTGCTGACCTGGGTTTGGCGCAGCGGGTCCCAAATGGCGATGTCGGCGTCCAGGCCCACCGCGATGCGGCCTTTGCGGTGCGCCAGGCCATACATCTGCGCGTGGTCGGTGGACGTCAGGGCGACAAACTTCTCCAGGGTCATGCGACCGGTGTGCACCCCTTCGGAGTACAGCAGCGGCATGCGCAGCTCGATGCCGGGCACGCCATTGGCCATGTCTTTGAACGTGGTCTTTTCGCCTTTGGGCAGCTTGCCCGATTCGTCGTAGCGGTAGGGCGCATGATCGGAGCTGAACACCTGAAAGGTGCCGTCGAGCAAACCCGCCCACACCGCGGCTTGTGACTCGGCGTCGCGTGGCGGCGGGCTGCAGCAAAACATGGCGCCTTCCAGGCCCGGGCGGTCAATGTCGTCTGCGGTGAGGAACAAATACTGCGGGCAGGTCTCGGCAAAAATGCGCGCCCCCAGGGTTTGGGCATGGCGGATGTGGCGCACCGCTTCGATGCCCGACACATGCACGATCAGCACCGGCACATCGAGCAGGCGCGACAGCGCAATCACCCGGTGGGTGGCTTCGCTTTCGGCCAGCGGGTCGTGCGACACCGCATGGAACTTGGGCGCCACATGGCCGTTGTCGAGCAGCCGCTGGGCGATCCATTTGATGATGTCGTTGTTTTCAGCATGCACCATCACCAAAGCGCCTTCGCGCCCAGCGGTGTGCAACACATCCAGCATTTGCCCGTCATCGAGCTTGAGCTTGTCGTAGGTGGTGTAGACCTTGAACGAGGTATAGCCCTTGCGGATCAAATCGGGCAGGTCGTGTTGCAAGGCCTGGGGCGTGGGGTCCGAGACGATCAGGTGAAAGCTGTAGTCGATGACGGCCTTGGGGCCGGCACAGGCGTGGTAATCGCTCACCACTTTGGGGAGTGCCATGCCCCGATGTTGTGCGGCAAACGGGATGATGGTGGTGTTGCCCCCAAAAGCGGCGGCCACCGTGGCCGAGTCAAAGTCGTCAGCGGTCATCACTCCGTTGCTCGATATCTGCTCCACATGGCAATGGCTGTCGATGCCACCGGGCAGCACCCAATGGCCCTTGGCGTCGATGTCTTGGCGGCCCGCGGGCAGGCTGGGTGCCAGGGTGTGGATGAGGCCGTCGCGGACACCGATGTCGGCGCGCATGCGCCCATCGGCATTCACCACAGTGCCATTTCGGATGGTCAAGTCAAATTCTGTCAAAACAAACCTTTGAGATGCAAATGGAAAAAGAAGTCATTGTGGTTCAAGCGCCAACGGCACAGCCAAGCTTCGTGTTCCATGCATCCATTGTGTGCGTAAGAATGAATTGGGCCTGCGAGGGTCGCACGGGCTTGGGGCGTTTGACGCCGCTCACACCGGCGCCAGCTTGGCACGCGGGTCGTGGCGCGCCAGTCGGGTGAGCAAATACTCCACTTCTTGGCGGGCGGTGGCGCTGAGCATGGCCGCGGGTTTGCGTTGCGCGTCGCTGGCCAGCAATCCGCGCCGTTGCATCACGTATTTGCGCACCGCCAGGCCCGCGCCTTGTTGCTGCTCGTAGCGCAGCAAAGGCAGGTGGGCATCAAACAAGTCGTGGGCTTGATCGCGCTGTCCCGCTTGAGACAAGCGCACCACGTCGCACAGCATGTCGGGGAAGCAATAGCCGGTGTTGGCCCCATCGGCACCGCGTGACATTTCAAAGTCCAGAAACAAGCCGCCATTGCCGCACAAGATGGCAATGTGGCGCATGCTTTTATCCGCTTCAAAACGGCGCAAGGTGCTGATTTTTTCCAGCCCCGGCCAGTCTTCGTGCTTGAGCATCACGATGGAAGGAATTTCTTGCACCATGGTGCGGACCACGCTGGGGCTCATTTGCACTGCAAACGACAGCGGGTAGTCTTGCACCACGATGGGTACATCTGGGCCCAGTGCATCGGCCGCTTGGCGGTAATAGTTGATCACTTGGTCGTCGGTGCGCAAGGTGTTGGGTGGGCCAATCATCACGGCGGCGGCACCGGCCGCCATCACCTCTTGGGTCAGCGCATGCATGGAGGCAAAGCCCGGCGAAGACACGCCCACAATCACCGGCAAGCTGGGCGCGCGGCGGATCATTTGGGTGGTGATGGCCACGCTCTCGCCGTGCGACAACTTGGGCGCTTCGCCCATTTGCCCCAGCACCGTCACGCCAGTGGCGCCACAGGCCACATAAAAATCGGTCAAGCGGTCCATCGACGCCGTGTCAATGCGGCCATCGGGGTGAAAGGCGGTGGGGGCGATGGGAAAAACGCCTTGGGCGGCAGGGGTCAACAACATGTGGGCTCCATCAAACAGGTCTGTAAATCAGTATAGCCACAGCCCCACGCCTGAATTCTGCGGGCGGGTGGGCAGATAAGATGCATCCAGGAGAAACACAACATGTTAAAAACCCACGGACGCTACGACTACTCGGCCATTTCGCGCCGCCCCGATTACAGCTGGCCTGGCGGCAAACGCCTGGCGGTGCACATTGCCTTGAATGTGGAGCATTTCGCCTTTGGCGAGGGCTTGGGAAACGACTACGCGGTGCCACACCCCCAGCCGAACACGCGCAGCTTTGCCTGGCGCGACTATGGCAACCGGGTCGGTGCTTGGCGCTTGCTGGAACTGGCCGACGCTCTCCAGTTGCCGCTGGGCCTGCTCACCAACACCGAGCTGTACGACTATTGCCCCGAGATGATCCAGGCTTTCAGTGCGCGTGGCGACGAAATTGTGGGCCACGGCCGCACCAACAGCGAGCGCCAAGCCGACATGCCCTTGGACCAAGAGCGTGCCTGCATCCAAGAGGCATCGCAAAAAATATTCGATCACGAAGGCGCACGCCCCAAAGGTTGGTTGGCTCCCTATATTTCGCAATCCGTCGACTCCTTGGACCTGCTCAAAGAGGCGGGGTTTCGCTACATGATGGATTGGTCGCTGGACGACCAACCGGTGTGGTTTCGCACCCAGCACGGGCCGATTTTGTCGGTGCCCTATGCCCACGACCTGAACGACTCGTTGGAATGCGTGTCGCGGCGCACCCCGTCGCAATTGTTTTGCGACAGCCTGATCGATCAATTTGACGAAATGCTGCACGAGTCCGAGCGCCGCCCCTTGGTCATGCCCATCGTGCTGCACAGCTTCATCATGGGTCATCCCTATCGCGTGCGCCAATTGCGCCGGGTGTTTGATCACATCTTGAAGCACCGCGATCAGATTTGGCTCACCCGCCCCGGCGATATTTGCACCCACATCGAGTCTTTGCCCGCCGGCACCGTGCCGGGCGCGCCATGAGCGGCGCCCAGCGCGGCGTCGCCTCCGCCGCCCACTTGGGCGCGGCCGAAGCCGCGCGGCGCATCGCCCGGGGTGAGCTCAGCGCCCAAGCCTTGGCCGAGGCCTGTGTGGCGCGGGCCACGGCGCACGAGGCGCAGTTGCATGCCTGGACCCATTTGTCACCAGAAGCGGTGATCGACCAAGCCCGTGCGCTGGACGCCCAAACCACACCCAAAGGTGTGTTGCACGGGGTGCCGGTGGCGGTCAAAGACATCTTGGACACCGCCGACATGCCCAGCCGCTATGGCTCGCCGATTTATGCCGAGCACCAACCGCTGGCCGATGCCGCGTGTGTGGCCCTGACCCGCGCCGCTGGTGGCCTGGTGATGGGCAAAACCCATACCACCGAGTTTGCCAACATCCACCCAACCATCACGGTCAACCCACACCGCGCGGGCCACACGCCGGGCGGGTCTTCCAGCGGCTCGGCCGCTGCTGTGGCCGACTTTCAAGTGCCCTTGGCCTTTGCCACCCAAACCGCAGGCTCGACCATTCGCCCGGCCGCATTTTGTGGCGTGGTGGGCTACAAGCCCAGCTTCAACCGCATCAACCGTGCCGGCCTGAAGTTCTCTGCTGAATCGCTCGACACCATTGGCTTGTTGGCACGCCATGTGGAAGATGTGGCTTTGTGGGCCCAGGCCTTGATCGGCCAAGCCCCTGCCACCGTGCCGGTTGCGCCACTGCGCGTGGGCTTGCACCGCACCGCCCTGTGGGGCCAGGCCAGCGACAGCGCACAGCAAGCCTTGCTGGACGCTGCCCAGCGTTTGAAAGCGGCCGGGGCCAGCGTCAGCGATGTCTCCTTGGCGGGCGACTTCAGCACCTTGTACGACGCCCAAGGCGTGGTCATGCGCTACGAGGCCGCCCGCGCCACGGCTTGGGAAATGGCACACCGCCGCAGCCAATTGAGCCGTGATTTATGGCTGCGCTTAGAGCAAGGCATGGCCACGCCGCACAGCCAATACCTGGAGGCACTGGCCTTGACCCGCCATTGCAGCGCCCAGCTGGAGGCCACCTGGCAACACTGCGATGTGCTGCTCAGTTTGAGCGCACCGGGCGAAGCCCCAGAGGGTTTGCACAGCACCGGCGACTCGGTGTTCAACCGCAACTGGACGCTGCTGGGCTTGCCCTGTGTGCACCTGCCCACGGCGGCGGGACCGCAAGGCTTGCCTTTGGGGGTGACGTTGATTGGCCCGCTGGGCAGCGACGTGGCCTTGTTGGGCGCGGCCCTGTGGGCCGAGTCGGTGTTGGTGCCGCACTACCCCTTGCGCGAGCACCTGCGCTGAAAACGCGCGGTCTTACAGCCGGCCTTGGCTGCGAATGGCGGCCAAGTACTCGGGGCTGCCCTCGGCGACAAACTGATCGCGGGTGGTGACATAGCGGTCGGCATACAAGCGGCCCACCGGGAAATAGCGGTCCATGTTGACGCGCAAGGTCTGCGGGTCAAACACCCCTTCATGGCTATGCAGCCACACCACTTGACCAATGATGAGTTGGCGCAGCGGGCTGATGTCGATGGTTTGGTACAGCTTGCACTCCAGCGCCACCGGCGACTCGGCGATGCGCGGCGCCGCCACCGCGCGCGAAGGCAGGGTGGTGAAGCCCACGGCGGCGGCCTCGCTCTCGTCACTGGGAAAGTCGCGCGAACACGCGTGCATGCGCTCGGCCGTGGCCTCGTCCACCAGGTTGACCACAAACTCGCGCTGCAAGGCGATGTTGTGCGCGGTGTCTTTGTCCGCGCCGCCGGGCTTGCGCTCGATGCTCAAAATCAAAATCGGCGGGTCGTCGCCCATCAGGTTGAAAAAGCTGAAGGGCGCGGCATTCACCACGCCCGCCTCGTTCAAACTGGTGACCAAGGCAATCGGGCGCGGCACCACCACACTGACCAGCAGCTTGTAGCACTGGCTCGGGGCCATGCGGGAGAAGTCAAATTCCATGGGCTGGCTTTCGGTTCAGGGCAATTGCGCGGCTTGTTCGAGTTGCCACAGTTGTTGCAGCAAGGCGCGGGCCTTGGCGTCGCCAATCACCGGCGCGGCCAGCTCGATGAATTTGCCGTCCAAATCGGCATCGGTCAGCGGGTCTTCGGGGTCGCCCTTGCGGTTGGGCTGGAAGAAAACATCTTCGCGCCCATCGCGCGTGACCAAGCGCACCCGCGCCGCGCGTTGCCCGGGAAAGCCCGCGTCAATTTGCGCATCGGCGCGCAAGCTCAGGCGCTGCATCAAGCCGCGCACTTGCGCGTCGGCCAAACGCTCGGGGGTGAAGGCGGCCAAGCGCACGCTGCCATGCACCAAGG
>CAXNFO010000030.1:0-11025 GCA_964201395.1 Limnohabitans sp. | reverse complement strand
CAAATGTTGTTCTACACCCATGCCTGCAATGAATCGCGCCAGACTGCCATCAATTCCTTTTGGATCAGTGGCACTGGGGATTTGGTCGCTGCCCAAGTTCGGGGTGGCCACTTGGCCCCTGCCGCCCATGCGGGTGCCAAGACCGCAGCCATGTCGCCGGCCCATGGCACCCCAGTGACGCAGTCCGTGAATGGCGATGGCGCGTGGCCCCAGCCCGGATGGCATCACCCTGCGGTGCAGCGCTTGCACCAAGCCGCCCAAATGCGCCATGTGGCGGCCTGGGTCGATGCGTGGCATGCGCTGGACGCCGAACTGCTGGCGCCTTTGGCGACTGCCCCTCACGCTCAACTGGTGTTGTGCGGCACGCGCCATGCCTGCGTGGTCCAATCTGAGGTCTCTGTTTGGCCGCCCTGGTGGCGCGCTTGGCGGGCCCCCACTTTGCAACAGGCTTTGTTGGACCGATGAAATTCACTCAACGCGATATCCCCCCCCGCAGCCTGTGGGCGCTGGAACAAGCCGGCGTGCATCCTTTGTTGGCGCGCTTGTTCGCGGCCCGTGGCGTGCATGGGCCGCAAGACCTCGACCCCGACCTGTCGCACCTGTTGCCGCTGCAAAACCTCAAAGGCGTTCAAGAGGCCGCCGTGTTGTTGGCCGATGCCATTGCGCGCCAAGCCGCCTTGTGCATCGTGGCCGATTACGACTGCGATGGCGCCACCGCCTGCGCCGTGGCCTTGCGCGGTTTGCGCATGCTGGGCGCCCAACGGGTGGACTTTGTGGTGCCCGACCGGGTGGTGGATGGCTACGGCCTGACCCCGCCGATTTCCGAGCGCGTCAAAGCCCAAGGTGCCGACGTGTTGATCACGGTGGACAACGGCATTGCCAGCGTGCAAGGTGTGGCGCGGGCGCGCGCCTTGGGCTTGCAGGTTTTGGTCACCGATCACCATTTGCCCGGCCCCGAATTGCCCGAGGCCGATGTGACCGTCAACCCCAATCAACCCGGCTGCACCTTCCCCAGCAAAAACCTGGCCGGTGTGGGCGTGATGTTTTATGTGCTGTTGGCCCTGCGCGCCGAGCAGCGTCGCCGCGGCGTGTGGGACGCGCCCGGTCAAGCCGCGCAACCGCGCTTGGACAGCTTGTTGCCCCTGGTGGCTTTGGGCACGGTGGCCGATGTGGTGCGCCTGGACGCGAACAACCGGCGCCTGGTCACCCAAGGGTTGAAGCGCATCCGCAAAGGGCAAATGCCCGCCGGCATGGCCGCCTTGTTTGTCGCCGCAGGGCGCCACCCCGAGCGCGCCAGTGCGCAAGACTTTGGCTTTGCTTTGGGCCCGCGCATCAACGCCGCAGGCCGTTTGGCCGATATGCGCCTGGGGATTGAATGCTTGCAAACCGATGATGTGTCGCTCGCCACCCAATGCGCCCAAGCGCTGGACCAGATCAACCGCGAGCGCCGCGACATCGAAGGCGGCATGCGCGAGCAAGCCCTGTTGCTGGCCCAATCCATGCTCGACGGCTTTGACGAACCGCCCAGTGCTTTGTGCTTGTTTGACCCCGACTTCCATGAGGGCGTGGTGGGCATCGTCGCAGCCCGCATCAAAGACCAATGGCACCGCCCCACATTTGTGTTTGCCGCCAGCCAAGCCGATGGCAAGGGCGAAGAGCTCAAGGGCTCTGGCCGTTCCTTGCCTGGGTTTCATTTGCGCGATGCCCTGGACTTGATCTCCAAGCTCCACCCGGGTGTGCTGCTGCGCTTTGGGGGCCACGCCATGGCCGCCGGGTGCACCATCCATGCCGATCACATCGATGTGTTTGATTCGGCCCTGCAACAGGTGGCCCAGGAGTGGTTGGACGAGGCCACCCTGCAGCGCCGCTTGGAAACCGATGGCCCTTTGCTGCCCGAATACCGGCGGGTGGAGTTGGTCGAACAACTCAACAGCGAAGTTTGGGGCCAAGGTTTTGCCGCCCCCACGTTTTGTGAGGAGTTGGAGGTGGTGAGCCAGCGCCTGGTGGCCGAAAAGCATTTGTCCCTGCGCTTGCGCCACCAAGGCGATGTGGTGGATGCCATTTGGTTTGGCCGGGTCCAGCCTTTGGCGGCGCGCGCCACCTTGGCCTACCGCGTCGAGACCGATGCCTGGCAAGGCCAAAACCGGGTTCGGTTTGTGATTGAAGCCGCCCAAGAATGAGGTCCTCCCCCGTGTCCCGCATCAAACGCAGTGCCAGCACCGGTTTGCCCACGGTGAATTTTTCCGACCACGGCCCAGTGCGCTATTTGCACCTGGGCACCGATTGGGTGCAGGGCTCGATGTGGCCCGACCGGCCCTTTGACATCCACCTGGACTATGTGCAGCGCATGATGGGTTGGCTGTTGTGGGTGCCGCCTGAAGAGGTGGTCCACCTCAAGGCCATGCAACTGGGTTTGGGGGCTGCCACCTTGACCAAGTTTTGCGCCAAAAAACTGGGCATGCACACCACGGCGATTGAAATCAACCCCCAGGTGGTGGCCGCGTGTCGTTTGTGGTTCAAACTGCCACCCGACAGCGAGCGCTTGCAAGTGGTGTTGGGTGACGCTGCCGAAGTGGCCGCGCACAGCCATTGGCGGGCCCAGGTGGACGTTTTGCATGTTGATTTGTATGACCATGAAGCCGCTGCACCGGTGCTCGACAGTGAGGCTTTTTATGCCGATTGCCGCCAATTGCTCACGCCCAGCGGTTGCATGGTGGTGAACTTGTTTGGGCGCAGCCACAGCTATGCGCGCAGCCTGGAAAAAATCAGCACCGTGTTTGGCGCAGATGCGGTGTGGGCGTTCAAGCCCACGCGGGAAGGCAATACCGTGGTCATGGCCCAGCGCAACCGCGCGGTGCCGGACCCAGATGCTTTGCTGTCGCGCGCGCTACACATCGAGCAACACTGGGGTTTGCCCGCGTCCAAGTGGCTGCGGGTGCTGGCGCCCGCCACCTTGTCACATGGGGATTGATGGTTTTTGAGGGCGTATCGGGCGTGATCCTTTCAGCGCGGGGGCGGCGAAGCGGTCAAATCGTATACAAAAATCCAGGGCTATAGGTGAAACCCACATAGACGCAGCCCCATAACCTGCACACAATCGGCGAGTTTTGTTTCATCGAGGAGATCATTCGTGAACATCAAAAGTCAGAAAGACTTTTTCTCAGGCCTCATGTTTTTGGTGGTCGGTGCCGCTTTTGCATGGGGTGCGACCAAATACTCCATCGGCACGGGCGCGCGCATGGGCCCCGGCTATTTCCCCTTGTTGTTGGGTGTGATGTTGGCGGTTTTTGGCGCCATCATCTGCTTCACCTCCTTGGTCGTGGAAACGGCCGATGGCGAAAAAGTGGGTCGATTTGTGTGGCGGCCCATTATTTACATCCTGGGCGGTAACTTGGCCTTTGGCGTGCTGTTGGGCGGCTTGCCCAGCATTGGCTTGCCCCACATGGGGTTGATCGTGGGGATTTTTGCCCTCACCATCATTTGCAGCAAAGCCGGCAGTGAGTTCCGTTGGCGCGATGTGCTCCTATTGGCCTCTGTGCTCAGTGTGGGCAGCTACCTGGCCTTTATTGTCTTGCTCAAACTGCAAATTCCGGTTTGGCCAAAGTTCATCACCGGTTAAGGAGAGACAGAGCATGGATTTAATCGCAAACCTGGCCACTGGTTTTGGGGTGGCTTTCACCCCCATCAACCTGATGTACTGCCTGATTGGTTGCATTTTGGGTACCTTGATTGGCGTGTTGCCCGGCATTGGCCCGGTCGCCACCATCGCCATGTTGTTGCCCGCCACCTACGCTTTGCCGCCGGTGTCGGCACTGATCATGTTGGCCGGTATTTATTACGGCGCGCAATATGGTGGCTCCACCACGGCCATTTTGGTCAATCTACCTGGGGAGTCGTCCTCGGTCGTGACCATGATCGATGGCTACCAAATGGCCCGAAAGGGTCGAGCGGGGCCGGCCTTGGCCGCTGCGGGCTTGGGTTCGTTCTTTGCCGGTTCTGTGGGCACCTTGATTTTGGCCGCATTTGCTGCCCCTTTGACCGAGTTGGCCTTCAAGTTTGGCCCGGCCGAATACTTCTCGCTGATGGTGCTGGGCCTGATCGGTGCCGTGGTGCTGGCGTCGGGCTCTTTGATCAAGGCCATTGCCATGATCGTTTTGGGCTTGTTGATGGGTTTGGTGGGCACCGACGTCAACTCCGGTGTGGCCCGCTTCAGCTTTGATATCCCTGAGCTGACCGACGGCGTTGGCTTTGTGGTGATTGCCATGGGCGTGTTTGGCTACGGCGAGATCATCTCCAACCTGTCGCAACCCGAAGAAGACCGCCAGGTCTACACCGCCAAGGTGCAGGGCTTGTTTCCCACCTTGACAGACATCAAACTGATGATCCCCGCCATTTTGCGTGGCACAGCTTTGGGCTCTATTTTGGGTGTGTTGCCCGGCGGTGGTGCCTTGTTGGCTGCATTTGCCGCCTACACCATCGAAAAGAAAACCCAACTCAAGCCCGGTGAAGTGCCTTTCGGTCAAGGCAATATCCGTGGTGTGGCAGCTCCTGAATCGGCCAACAATGCCGGTGCGCAAACCTCCTTCATCCCCTTGCTGACTTTGGGCATCCCGCCCAATGCGGTGATGGCGCTGATGGTGGGTGCCATGACCATCCACAACATCCAGCCTGGCCCCCAGGTGATGACCAGCAACCCCGAGTTGTTTTGGGGCCTGATCGCCTCGATGTGGCTAGGTAACCTGATGCTGGTGATCTTGAACCTGCCCTTGATTGGCATGTGGATCAAACTGTTGTCGGTGCCGTATCGCTTGCTGTTCCCCGCCATTGTGTTGTTTTGCGCCATCGGCGTGTATTCGACCAACAACAACACGTTTGACATCTGGATGGTGGCTTTGTTTGGCTTTGTGGGCTACATCTTCATGAAGCTCGGGTGCGAGCCCGCACCGCTGTTGCTGGGTTTCATCTTGGGCCCCATGATGGAAGAAAACCTGCGCCGTGCACTGCTGCTCTCGCGCGGCGACTGGTCGGTGTTTGTCACCCGCCCGCTGTCGGGTTCCTTGTTGGCCGCCGCTTTGGTGTTGCTCATCATCGTGCTCTTGCCAGCGGTCAAGGCCAAGCGCAAAGAGGCCTTTGTCGAGGAGTGACCCTGCGACACTGGGCCGGTGGCCCAGTGCATGTCATCTGCGGCACCTTCGGGTGCCGTTTTTTTTTGCGGTCCAGCGCAGGCCTTCGCTATCATCTGCGCATGAACTTCAATTACCAAACCCCCTACACATCGACCCGTTTGCCTGTGTTTGCGCGCAACGTGGTGTCCACCTCGCACCCTTTGGCCGCTCAGGCGGGTTTGCGCATCTTGTGGCAAGGCGGCAATGCGGTGGACGCCGCCATCGCCGCTGCTGCCGCCCTGACCATCACCGAGCCGGTGAGCAATGGTTTGGGCTCGGATGCTTTTTGTATTTTGTGGGATGGTCAGCAACTGCACGGCCTCAATGCCTCAGGCTCTGCGCCCCAGGCCTGGACACCGGGCTACTTTCAGTCCAAATACGGCGCATCGGCCACCACGCCGCCCAAGCGCGGCATGGATTCGGTCACCATCCCTGGTGCGGTGTCGGCCTGGGTCGCCTTGAGCGAGCGTTTTGGCAAGTTGCCGTTTGAGGATTTGTTGCAACCGGCCATCGAGATCGCTGAACGGGGATATTTGTTGCCGGTGGTGGTGCAGCAAAAGTGGGAAGCGGCCACCCCCGAGTTGCAATCTTTGCCCGGATTTGCCCAAAGCTTTTTGCCCTGGGGCCGCGCCCCCAAGGTGGGTGAGTTGTTCAAATTTCCAGCGGCGGCGCGCGGCTTGCGTTTGATCGCGCAAACCAAGGGCCAGGCGTTTTATGGTGGCGAAATTGCCCAAGCCCTGGCGCGCTTTTCGGCTGACAACGGCGGCAGCCACCAGGTGAGCGACTTTGCCCAGTTCAAGCCCGAGTGGGTCACGCCTTTGGCGAAAAATTACCGCCAGCACACCTTGCATGAAATCCCGCCCAATGGCCAAGGCATTGCCGCCCAAATCGCTTTGGGCATTTTGGAAAACTTCGATCTGGCCAGCCTGCCCGTCGATGGTGTGGCGTCGCAGCACCTGCAAATTGAAGCCATGAAATTGGCTTTTGCGGATGTGTACCGATTCGTGGCCGAGCGCCAAGGCATGGAGGTCAGCACCGAGCAGATGCTCGACAACGCCTACCTGGCCCAACGCGCCAAGCTGATCGACATGAAGCGCGCCCAAGCTTTTGGCGCGGGCAACCCGGTCAAGGGCGGCACGATTTACCTCACCGCGGCCGACGAAAACGGCATGATGGTCAGCTTCATCCAAAGCAATTACATGGGCTTTGGTTCGGGTTGCGTCGAGCCCACCTACGGCATCAGCTTGCAAAACCGCGGCCATGGCTTCACCGTGTCCACCGACACACCGAACCAAGCCAACCTGGTCGCGCCGGGCAAGCGCCCGTTTCACACCATCATCCCGGCCTTTTTGACACAAGATGGTCAGCCGGTGATGAGCTTTGGCGTGATGGGCGGCAATATGCAACCCCAAGGCCACATGCAAACCGTGGTGCGCATGCTCGATCACCAACAAAACCCCCAAGCCGCTTGCGATGCGCCGCGCTGGCGCTTCAACCAGGGTTTGGAGATCAATGTCGAATCCAGCATGAACCCGCAAACGGTGCAAGGCCTCAAAGACCTGGGCCACCATGTCGATGTGATCAACGACAGCTACCAAGACTTTGGCGCCGGCCAGTTCATTTGGCGCGCCGGTGACCCCAAAGTAGAAGGTTATGTGGTGGCCAGCGATCCGCGCCGCGACGGCTTGGCCGCCGGGTTCTGAGCGCTGCCAGCACCACATCTGCTGCCTGCGCGACAAGGGGTTAGCCCGACTGTCGTGCGCACCCTGCGGGTGATAAATTGACGCCGTTTTCAATTCGGAGGTTGATGTGAAATTCTTTGCACCTGGTCAATGGTTGATCGCGGTCACCGCATGGTGCCTGCTGGGCGCGGCACAAGCCCAAACGGCCTATCCCAATCGCGCAGTTCGTTTGGTGGTGGCCGCTGCCCCCGGTGGCGGCACCGACATCTTGGGCCGGATGATGGCCCAACGTCTGAGTGACCGCTTGGGTCAGGCCTTCGTGGTAGAAAACAAAGGCGGCGGCGGGGGCAGTGTGGCCGCCGATTTCGTGGCCAAGTCCGCCGCCAATGGCTACACCTTGTTGGTGACCAATGACCAACTTACCGTGGGTGCGAGTTTTGCAGGTGCATCCAATTACGATGTGATGAAAGATTTTGCGCCCGTTGGTTTGATCGGCCGCACCTCGATCGTGGTGGGCGTGAACCCATCGGTACCGGCCAACACCATTGGTGAATTGATCGCCTTGGTGCGGGCCAACCCCGGTAAATACAGTTTTTCTTCTTGCGGACACGGCACACCCTTGCACTTGGCCGGTGAGATGCTCAACCTATCGGCGCGCATCGACATGGTCCATGTGCCCTACCGGGGCTGCTCCCCCGCCTTGGCCGACGCAGTATCGGGTCAAGTGCCCATCTTCTTCAACATGATCAGCAACTCGCTGCCGCATGCCAAAAATGGCAAGGTGCGTTTGCTGGCTGCGGCGTCTTTGCAGCGTTTGCCCAGCCAGCCGCAGCTGCCCACCATTGCCGAAGCCGGGTTTCCGGCCTTTGATGCCTACCCGTGGTTTGGCATTTTGGCGCCTGCGGGAACACCCCGCGAGATTGTGCAAATGCTCAGCCTTGAGGTGGCCGCTGCGGTGCAAAGCGCTGAGATAGGCGACAAATTGCGCGGCATGAATTTCGAGCCCACCGTGGCCACCCCCGAGTCATTCGCTGACATCATGCGAACCGACTTGGTGCGCTGGGGCCGGGTGGTGCGCGAGGCCAAAGTCAAGGCGGCACCCGAATAAAGCCTGACCTTGCTCGGGCGTGATGCCTGAAGGTGTGCCCATACAACCCTCTGTGGAAATTTGATGATGAATGTCGAAAACCGTTTTTGCCAGGTGTCTGGTGTGAAAGTTCACCTGCGCCAAGGCGGGCAAGGGCGCCCGCTCTTGTTTTTGCACGGTGCCGGTGGCGTGACGGGGTGGAACCCCTTCTTTGAACAACTGGCCCAGGGTGCCCAGGTGTGGGCGCCGGATCACCCGGGTTTTGGCCGATCGGACGACCCAGCGTGGATCAAGCACATGCCGGACCTGGCCATGTTCTACCTGGACTTGTTGGACCAGTTGGCACCTGCCGAAGGGTTTGATGTGGTGGGCCACTCGATTGGGGGCTGGCTGGCCGCTGAGATCGCGGTGCGCAACAGCCGCCATGTGCGCAGCCTGACCTTGATGGCGAGCGCGGGCTTGCGGGTTCCGGGCACACCCATGGGCGACATTTTCATTTGGAACGACGAAGAATCGGCCCGCCACCTGGTGTTTGACCCGGCCATGCGGGCTGCGCGCTTGGCCGCCCAGCCCAGCGAGGAAGAGGCCGATGTCTTGGTGCGCAACAAGTTCAGCTTTGCCAAGTTGGCCTGGCACCCGCGCTTGTTCAACCCCGATTTGCAAAAGTGGTTGCACCGCATCCAAGTGCCCACCCAGGTGATTTGGGGTGACCACGATGGTTTGTTCCCGCTGGCTTATGCACACCATTGGCAGCAACAGTTGCCCGGTAGCGGATTGCACATCGTGCCCGATTGCGGGCACTCCCCCATCAACGAAAAGCCCGCCGAAACCGCGGCGCTGATTCATTCCTTCATTGCCAAAACCGCCGCATGAAAATCCTCAACTTCACCTTGATGCCTTATCGTCCGATGGACATTCCGGCATCCAAACAACACCGCTCGGCTTGGGTGGTGTTGCCCAATACCTTTTATGACCCCGAGTTGGGTGCGCAGGAATACGAGAGCTACATCGACATGCTGGCCGAGTCGGAAACGCTGGGCTTTGATGGTGTGTGTGTCAACGAGCACCACCAAACCGCTTATGGGCTGATGCCAGCGCCCAACCTGATCGCCAGCGCCTTGATCCAGCGCACCAAGCGCATCCGCATTGCGATTTTGGGTCGCGCCTTGCCCCTGGTGGGCAACCCGATTCACATTGCCGAAGAGTTCGCCATGCTCGACAACATGTCGCGCGGGCGCATCATCGCGGGCTTTGTGCGTGGCATTGGTGCCGAGTACCACAGCACGGCGATCAACCCGTTTTACTCGCACGAACGCTTTCATGAGGCGCACGACTTGATCGTCAAAGCCTGGACCACCCCAGGCCCTTTCCCTTGGGAGGGCGAGCACTACAACCTCAACTACGTCAACCTGTGGCCACGTGTTTACCAGCAACCCCACCCGCCCGTTTGGGTGCCCTCGCAAGGCTCGATCGAAACCATTGAATGGGCGGCCCACCCCAGCCGGCGCTATCCGTTCTTGGTGACTTTTTCTGCCCGCGAAGCGGTGGTGCGCAACCTCACCGCTTACCGTGATCAGTGCCGCCAATACGGCTACGAGGCCGACCCAGGCCAACTGGGTTGGGCGGCACCGGTGTATGTGGCCGACACCGAAGAAAAGGCGCAAAACGAGGCCCGTGCGGCGATCGAGGCTTTGTTCAATGACTTTTTGACGCTGCCGCCAGAGATGCTGCTGCCACCGGGGTACACCTCGGCGCAGTCCTTGAAGAAGATCATTGCCACCAAAAAAGCCATTGGCCGGGGTGGCTTTGGCCCGGGCAACGCGCCGCGCCAAACCCTGGAGCGTTTGATGGAGTTGGGCACGGCGCTGGTGGGCACGCCCAAAACGGTGTTGGCCCAAATTGAAAAGGTGCGCGAGCAAACCCAACTGGGCAACTTTGTCGCCATGCTGCAATTTGGCACCTTGAACAACGAGTTGACGCGGCGCAACCAAGCCCTGTTTGCTTCAGAAGTGATGCCCCATTTGCAAGCCCTGTGACGTGCGGGGACTGATGGCGCGGGGCGTGTGAAGCGACGCGGTTCAGCGCCGGTGCCGATTCACTTAGGATAGGCGCCTTTCATGAGCAGTCCGGCGCCCTCCCTCAACCCCTCTTTGGCCAGCGGCTTGTTGCTGGCGTTGATTGGCGCCATTGCCTTCAGCGGCAAGGCCATTATTGTCAAACTGGCTTATCGCCATGGGGTGGATGCGGTCACTCTGATCATGTACCGCATGGTGCTGGCGCTGCCTTTTTTCATCTTGTTGGTGTGGTGGTCCTCGCGCCAGGACCATGCCCGGGCCAACCCCATCACCCGTCGCGACGCCGGGTCTATCTTTGTGCTGGGTTTCATTGGTTATTACTTCTCCAGCTACCTCGATTTTTTGGGGCTGCAGTACATCAGTGCCAGCTTGGAGCGGCTGATTTTGTACCTCAACCCCACCATCGTTTTGTTGCTGGGTTGGGTGCTGTACCGACGGCGCATCAGCCGTTGGCGTGCTTTGGCCATGGCCATCAGCTACAGCGGCGTGGTGTTGGTGTTTGGCCATGAGCTCAGTTTGGGTGGACAAGATGCGATCTTGGGCAGCACCCTGGTGTTTGTCAGCGCCGTCACCTATGCGATTTACCTAGTCATGAGCGGCCAACTGGTGCAGCGCATTGGGGCCATGCGCTTGGTCGGCTTGGCCTCCAGTGTGGCCAGCGTGTGTTGCGCCTTGCAGTTTTTATGGATGCGGCCCGTCTCGGCGTTATGGGTGCCGCCCGAGGTTTTTTGGCTGTCCCTGGTCAATGCCACCTTGTGCACCGTGGTGCCTTTGGTGTTGATCATGATGGCCATTGAGCGCATCGGCGCGGCCTTGACGTCGCAAGCTGGCATGATTGGGCCCATGGCCACGATTGCCCTGGGCGTGTGGTTGTTGGATGAGCCGTTCAATGCCTGGACCGGCATGGGCACTTTGTTGGTGCTGGGCGGTGTGTATATGGTGAGCAAACTGGGAGATCGATGATGGATTTAGGGATCAAAGGCAAATGGGCTTTGGTGGGTGGCGCCAGCAAAGGC
>CAXNFO010000029.1:0-11042 GCA_964201395.1 Limnohabitans sp. | reverse complement strand
CCCATCGGTGTGAATGATTTGCACATCGCTGCCCAGGCCCGCAGCCAAGGCCTGGTGGTGGTCACCAACAACGTTTCAGAGTTTGCGCGTGTGCCGGGATTGATGGTGGAAAACTGGGTGGAATCGCTACAAAACCAGGGGTGAGCATGTTCAGTCAGTGCCAATAATGAGGCATCTTGCATGGGTGCATGGGAATGGGCCTTGTCATGGTGAAAACATGAAAAGACTTGACATTCAAAGACTGGTCTATAAATTGGTCTAATTCAATGTGGGGAGCGATGCTGTGAACATCAAAGTGGGTTCTTACGAAGCCAAGACCAAACTGCCAGAGTTGTTGCGCGGGGTGCAGGAGGGGAACCACTACACCATCACCCTCAGGGGTGAGGCTGTGGCTGAATTGGTGCCCGCTCACTTTGACACCAGTCCTGACAAAGGGGTTGCAGTCGATAACATGCTGGCATTCATGAAAAAACGCAAATCCTTGGCCTCGATCAACCTCAAGGCCTTGATCAATGAAGGGCGGGAATGACGTTCGTTTTGGACGCTTCTGTGGCCCTGCTTTGGTTCTGCCACAGACCAACCCACAAGGCGTCGAGTATGCCCAGGCCACTTTGATGGCGCTCAAGGAAGGGCAGGCGGTCGTGCCTTCGCTGTGCGCATTGGAAATTGCCAATGTGATCGCCAAGTTAGAAGCCAGAGGCATCGTCAAGGAAGTTGAATCGCAACGCTTTGTGGCCCTCTTTGCTGGCTTGAACGTCGAAACCGATCTCACCACTGGGGTGCAGGCTTTGGGTGACATTCTTCAACTGGCTCGGCGCTTCAAGCTGTCCGCTTACGACGCCGCCTATTTGGAGTTGTCTTTGCGCAGAGGTTTGCCTTTGTCCACATTGGATGCAGAGTTGGCCAAAGCGGCTGCCACAGCAGGCGTGGCCATATTCGGTCTGCCAAGAAACATCCCATGAGGATCAGTCTCTCAAGCGCAGGGGCCGATCACCAAGGGCTTACTTTTTCAGCCGCTTGACCGGGTTGCGCAGCACGCCAATGCGCTCGAACTGGACTTCGATCACATCGCCGTCTTTCATCCAGCGGTCGCACTCCAAGCTGCAGCAACCGGCCATGGTGCCGCTGCCAAAAAACTCGCCGACGTGCAGGGTTTCGCATTCAGAGATGTAGGCGATCATGTCCTCAAAGCTGTGGATCATGCTGCTCGTTGAGCTGTCGCCCCACACTTCGCCATTGACGCGCACTTGCACTTTCAGGTCGCGCGAATTGGGGATTTCATCGGCAGTCACGATCCACGGACCCATCGCATTTCCGGTGTCAAAGCTTTTGCCTTTGGTCGGGCCCATGCGGCCTTCCATTTCGCGGATTTGTTTGTCACGCGCCGAAAAATCATTGAACACCGTGTAGCCAAAAATGTGCTTCGGTGCATCGGCTTTGCTGATGTTTTTGCCGCCACGGCCAATGAAGAAACCAAACTCGCCTTCGTAGTCAAACCACTCGCTGTAGCTGGGCCACTCGACGGTGGCCTCGGTGCCCACCACATTGAAACGGTTGCTGATGTAAAAAATGGGTTGGGCGAAGTTCACGTCCGGGATGCTCACTTGAACCTCGCTGCGTGCAGGCACGGGCTGGCCCTTCATGCGGGCCACCAGCATTTGCATGCCGGCCGGTGCGTTGCGCATGTGGTCTTCGGCGTTGTTGAAGTCGCGGATTTGGCGTGGCACGGGCACGGGGGCGAGCAACTTGACGCTGCCCAGGGCATGGCGGTGTGGGCCCGCACCAGCGCCCAGGCGTTCGATCTCACGCGCCAGGGCCAGGGCGGGTTCAGCTCCGTCCATCAAGGCCAGCATGTCCACCAGGTGCGGGCTGTCACTGCCCTTGTGTTGGCGGTGTGCAGCTTGCAATGCGAGCACCGTTTGGCTGGCGGTGTCGACCGCGCCGATGACGGTGTGTTGTGAGGCATCGATAAAGGTGGCGAGTTTCATGGGTGTCCTTGGTGTTTATTCGGGTTTGATGTCGGCCGCCGCCACGATGCGGCGGTAGTTTTCATTGGTTTGGCGGATCTTTTCGGCAAATTGCTCTGGCGTGCCACCGCCCACTTCGTAACCTGCGGCTTCCAGGCGCGGGCGCACGTCGTTGGCTTGTGTGGCTTGTTGGATCCAGCCGTTGAGTTGGCGTGTGATGGGCGCACTCAGGCCGCGTGGGCCAAAGTAGCCAATCCAGGTGTCGGGCATGGTGGCACCGCCAAAACCTGCCTCTTCCAAGCTGGGGATTTGCGGTGCAGCTTTGGCGCGGCTGGACTCGATCACCGCCAGTGCGCGCAGCTTGCCGCTTTGCACGTGTTGCATGATGGGGCCCAGCACCAAAATGCCCATTTGTACCTGGCCGCCCAACAAATCGGTGAGGGCTGGGCCGCCGCCTTTGTAGGACACGTGGATCAGTTGCGCGCCGGTGACTTTTTCCAGCATCAAGCCCGTGAGGTGTTGCGAGGTGTTGGAGCCGGCGGTCACATAGCCCACTTTGCCAGGGTTGGCCTTGGCGTAGGCCATGAGCTCTTTCATCGACTGCACCGGCAGCGCCGGGTTGACCACGATGGCAATGGGTGCGCGCGCTGCCTCCAAGATGGGCGTGAAGTCGCGCTGGTTGTCAAAGGGCACGCTTTTGAGCACATGGGGCTGCAAAATTTGCGATGAAAACGCGCTCAACAGGGTGTGGCCATCGGGCGCTGATTTGGCCACCACGTCGGCACCAATGACGCCCGATGCGCCGGCGCGGTTTTCAATCACCACCGATTGGCCCATCAACTCGGCCAGCTTGATCGACATGGGCCGGTTGAACACATCCAAGCCACCACCGGGCGCATAGGGCACCACCAGGCGCACCGCTTTGCTGGGGTAGTTTTGGGCCCAGTTGGTACCGCTCAAACCCAGTGCGGCCACACTGGCCAGCAGATGTCGACGCTTCATTCGGGTTTGATGCCGGCCGAGACCACGATCTTGCGAAACACCTCGGTGTCGGTTTTGATCGACTGGGTGAACTCGTCAGCGCTGGTGTTTCCGGTGATTTCATAGCCGCCGGCTTCCAAGCGCTGCTTGATTTCAGGTGTGTTGATGGCTTGGCGGAATGCTGCGTTGAGCCTGTCCACGATGGGCTTGGGCATGTTGGCTGGCCCCAGCACGCCAAACCAGGTGTCGGGAACGGCATAGCCAGGCACGGTCTCGCCAATCGAGGGCACATCGGGTGAAGAGCGGGCGCGTTTGCCTTCAATCACCCCCAAGGCCCGCAAGCGCCCGGCTTTGGCGTGGGGCAAGATGGTCGGCGAGGTGAGGATGACGACCGGGATTTGCCCACCCAGGGCGTCGTTGATGGTGGGGCTGCCGCCCTTGTAGGGCAGGTGCTCCAAGCTGATGTTGGCCATTTGCGCAAACAGCACGCCGCCCAAGTGGTGGGTGGAGCCCACGCCGGTGGTGCCGTAAAACAATTTGCCAGGGTTCTTTTTGGCGTAATCGATCAATTCTTTGATCGAGTTGACCGGCATCGAAGGATGCACCGCCAAGATGTTGGGCGTGATCGCCATTTGGGCAATCGGGGTGAAGTCTTTCATCGTGTCATAGGGCACGTTCTTCGAGAAAAACGGCACCAGGTAATGCACGATGGAGGTCAACACGATGGAGTAGCCATCGGGGCTGGAGCGGGCCACGTTGTCAGCGCCCAAGGTGGCATTGGCACCTGGGCGGTTGTCCACGATCACCGGTTGTCCCAGTATTTCGCTGAGCTTTTGCGCCACCGGTCGCGCCAGAGAATCCACCGCACCCCCGGGGGCATACGGCACCACCAAGCGGATGGGCTTGTTGGGGTAGGCCTGAGACCAGGCCATCAAGGGCGCGCACAAAAGGGCCAGCAAGGTGAGGCGGCGTCGGATCATGGGTCAGTCTCCAGTGAAGGTGTTTTAGGGGGAAAAAGGGTCAAGCCGATGCCCACGCGCTCATCGCGGGTCACCGCCTTGGCGGCGCCAGCGCAAACCACGCAAGGCGTCGCAAACCTGTTCGGTGACCACTTGTGCGATCAAATCGACCTGCGGGGGGCCAATATCGGTCCATCCTGCGCGCCGAACAATGGTTTCTCGGGCAAAGCGAAAGGCCAAACTTTGGCCCAACAAGGCATGAAAGCGCAACACCGTTTCTTGTTGCCCGGGGGGTTCACCGGTGTAGGCCTCGATCAGGCGCGCGCCCACTTGGTGCAAGCGTTCCAGGCAACCTTCATACAAGATGTCAAAGGCCTTGGTGGGGTGCATTTGCTCCTTGACCACAATGCTGGTCACGGTCAGCATTTCTTGGTGGGTGGACAGGCTTGCGCCTATCAGCCGCCCAAACAAATGCAGGTACACATCGGGCGCGCTCGGACCTTGCGCCAGTTGGGCTTCGATCTCATCGAGCAAGGGCCCCAAGCGGTCCAGCAAGGTGTCACAAATGTGCTGGGCCACGGCAAAGTACAAGCCTTCTTTGTTGCCAAAGTAATAGGCGATGGCCGAAATGTTTTGCCCGGCGAGTTGGGCAATTTCTCGGGTGGTGGCACTGGCCAAGCTGTTTTCACCAAACACCTGCACACCCGCCCGAATCAAGGCCGCACGCGCCAGCGGACCTCGCCCCAATTCGCTGGGTGCCACGGGTTCTGCAGATGGAGCAATCGCTATCATGCATGGACTCTAAATCAATTGATTGACTTAATCAAGCGCCTGGCATAGCATGGCCGCGCAAAGGAGACAGCGCATGACAGAAGCAAGCAAATCGCCATCGGCGCGCGAGTTGAGGCCCTTCAGCGGCTACCACAACCGTCCTGTGCCCAACGACGACAGTTTCATCACCCAGGTTGGCCCCGGCACCCCCGGTGGCGAATACCTGCGCCGTTATTGGCACCCGTTTTTGCTGGCCTCTGAGCTCAAAGACCTGCCCGTGCCCGTGCGTTTGCTGGGCGAAGACCTGGTGGTGTTTCGCGATGGTTCGGGCCAGTTGGGTTTGCTGCACCGCCATTGCATCCACCGCGGCACCTCGCTGGAATATGGCATCGTGGCCGAGCGCGGCATCCGCTGCTGCTACCACGGGTGGCACTTTGATGTGGACGGCACGGTGCTCGATACCCCTGCCGAGCCGCCCACCAGCCGCATCAAGGCCAACTTTGTGCAAGGTGCTTACCGCGTGCACGAGTGGAAGGGTTTGTTGTTTGCGTACATGGGCCCGGTCGATAACCTGCCTGAGTTTCCGATCTACGACTGCGTGGACAACCCCAGCGACAACGAGGTGGTGCCGTTTCGCATGAACTTACCCTGCAATTGGGTGCAAATTGTGGAGAACGGATCAGACCCCATTCACAACGCCTATTTGCATGCCATCGTGGCGGGGCAACAGTTTTCTCCCGCCTTCAAGGTGTTGCCGCAACTGGACTTCCCGGAAACGCCGCTGGGCTTTTTGTCGATGGCCACGCGCAAGGTGGGCGACTATGTGTTCGTGCGCTCCAGCGACATCATCTTGCCCAACATGGGCCAGTTTCCCAATGGGGCCAACCGCGTTGATTCCGAAAGCGTGGGCTTGCGCCCGTTTTTGACCCGCTGGGCGGTGGCGGTGGATGACCACCACTCTTTCTACATGGGCTTTGCCCACCTCAACAGCTACAACGCCGGCGTGCGCAAAATGACCCGGGACGATTTTGGGGTCGATCAAATTCCGTTCATTGGCCAAACCCAAGACCGGCCGCATGCCGAGCGCCAACGCGAACCCGGTGACTTTGATGCGGTGGTCACCCAAGGCGCGGTGGCCAACCGCAAAGCCGAGCACTTGGGCAGCACCGACCGCGGTGTGGTGCTGTTTCGCCGCTTGCTGGCCAACGCCATCCGCACCACGGCCGAGGGCCAGGTGCCGGCGCAACCGCGCTTGACAGCCGACAAGCCGGTGAGCACCTATGCGCACGAAGTGGTGATGCGCGTACCCGCCGATGTGGACTTGGATGACCCACAACGCTTGGCCCAGTTTGGCCGCGAGGCGGCGCTGAGCTTTGTCGAGTTTGACCACTTGCCGCCCCAAGAGCGCGAGCGGGCAGTGGAAAAAAAGGTGCGCGACATTTTGCAATCCATGGCCCATGTGGCTGCCAAATAAAAGCTGGGAAGGCTGTGATGAACCGCAAAACTGTTCCCCACGGGAATGCGCCCGGTGCCCCGGTGGGTGCTGCACTGGTGGTGGCCGCTGGCTTGGCATGGGTCAATGGGGTCTTGCCCCTTGACTTGGAAAACCCCAGCAAGGCTTTGGCCGAGTCGGTGGAAGACCAGTCGCGCCAGATCATGCGCAACCTCGACCAACTGTTGTCAGCCCAAGGCTTGTCGCGTCAACAGGTCCTGGCGGTGACCGTGCACTTGCGCCAAATGAACCGATTTGCGGCACGGTTTGAAAAAGTCTATGCGGGGTTTTTTGAGGCACCCCACATGCCCACGCGTTCCGTGGTTGGGGTGGTGGAATTGCCCCGTGAAGCCTTGGTGGCGATGGACTTCGTGGTCCACGTGGGTCCGTAAAAATTCTCAGTTCATAAAGGAAGCGAAACGTGAATAAATTTGTTTTGGTGGTGGAGTTCGATGTCAAGCCCGAGTGCCTGGACGAGTTCAACCGCTTGATCGATATCAACGCCCATGCCTCGGTGGCCAACGAAGCCGGTTGCTATCAATTTGATGTGGTGCGTGGCATGGAAGACCCGAGCAAAATTTTGCTCTACGAGGTGTATGCCAGCGAAGAAGCCTTCAAGGTGCACATGGGCTGGGCCCATACCCAGACCTTTTTGGCCGCGGCCAAGCCCTTGATCACCCGCCAAGCCGCCACCCGTTGGCTGCGCTCGGTGGCGCCCACCGTCAAAGCGGGCTAAAGCCCCACATCCGCCCCTGTTGTCCGTGTTGCCCGCACCCATTCAGGTGGCGGGCTTGTTATCCTCATTGCCATGTTCGATCTATTTGTGAAATCGGTCACTTGGGAGGCCGAAGGTGTTCTCTCCTATGACCTGCGCGCCCCCGACCCATCGCCTTTGCCCCCCGCCAGTGCCGGGGCCCACATTGACTTGGTATTGCCCCAAGGGCTGACCCGCAGTTATTCCCTGTTGAATGCACCCGGCGAGGTGCACCGCTATTGGGTGGCGGTGCAAAAAGACCCGCAAAGCCGGGGCGGGTCGAGCTGGATCCATCAGCAACTCAAAGCCGGTGACCCGATCAAGGTGCATCCACCGCGCAACCACTTTGCGTTGGTCGAGGGTGCGGCGCCGGTGGTGTTGATCGCGGGTGGGATTGGCGTCACACCCTTGGTGGCCATGGCGGCGCAACTCAACCAGCGCCAAACCCCTTGGGTGATGTACTACAGCGCCCGCACCCGTGCGCGTGCGGCCTTCGTTGCGCATTTGCAAGATTTGCAAGCCGCCTCCGGGGGATTGGGGCAATTGCACCTGAACTTTGACCAAGAGCCCGGCGGAAAAATGCTGGACTTGGCCGCCATCGTCCAAGCCGCACCCACCGACGCCCACTTCTATGCCTGTGGTCCGGCACCCATGTTGGCGGCCTACCAGGCCGCGGCCAGCCAACGGCCTACTGAGCAGGTGCATTGGGAGCATTTTTCGGCGGCGCCCGCCGCGCCACCCGAGGGCGGCTTTCAGGTGCACTTGGCGCGCAGTGCCCGCAGCTTCGTGGTGGCCCCGGGGTCCAGCATTTTGGACACCTTGCTGGACAACGGCGTGAGCGTGTCTTACTCGTGCATGGAAGGTGTTTGCGGCGCTTGTGAAACCCGTGTCATCAGTGGCGAGGTAGATCACAAGGACATGATCCTCACGCCCAACGAACAAGCGCAAAACAAAACCATGATGATCTGCTGTTCAGGTTGCAAAGGCACAGAGCTGACCCTGGATTTGTGAATCGGCGGCTGCCCCGCGCGCTGCCCCAGCGCTTCAAACCACCGGCAAAGGCAAAGCGGTTTTGTAGCGCACTTGCTTGAGCGCAAAGCTGGAGCGAATTTTTTCTATGCCCGAAATCGGCGTGAGTTGCTCGAGAATGAATTTCTCCAGCGCGGCGATGTCGGGCAGGGCCACGCGCATCAGGTAGTCAGAGTCGCCGGTCATCAAATAGCACTCCATCACCTCGTCATGCTCGGCAATGCGCTGCTCAAACTCGGCCAAGGCGGCTTTGCTTTGTTCTTTGAGGCTGATGCTGATGAACACATTCAAACCCAATCCCAGGGCCGCTGCGTTGGCCAGGGCCACATAGCGGTCGATCACACCGTTGTGCTCCAAGGCCTTGACCCGCGCCAGGCAGGGCGAGGGTGACAAATGCACCCGGCGCGCCAACTCCACATTGGACAAAGCGCCATGGGCTTGCAGCTCGGCGAGTATGCGCAAATCGGTTGCGTCTAGTTTCATGTGCTGAATAATACATAAATTTAAGCATTAAATGCTTCAAACAATCGGTGTAGCCATCAATTAGAAATTTAATTTTGTGCGCATCGGCCTAAGATATTGCGCATGAATGCACCCACACCCCTTGATATGAGCGCTTGGCACGAGCGCCCCACCGACACCGATCCCAGCGAAACGGCTGAATGGCGTGATGCCTTTCAAGCACTGGTCCAAACCCACGGCCCAGAGCGCGCACGCTTCATATTGGATGAGTTGGCGCAACTCGCGCGTGGGAGTCGCATCGGTTGGCAGCCCGATTTGGTCACGCCGTATGTCAACACCATTTCGGTGGATCGCCAACCGGTGTTTCCGGGCGACTTGGCCTTGGAGGAACGCTTGGCCTCTTACATGCGCTGGAACGCCTTGGCCATGGTGGTGCGGGCCAACCAGGCCTATGGTGAACTGGGTGGGCACATTGCCAGCTATGCCAGCGCAGCCGATTTGTTTGAAACCGGTTTCAACCATTTCTTTCGCGCCCGCAGTGACACCGGCTTGGGCGACTTGGTGTTTTTTCAGCCGCACAGTGCGCCCGGTGTCTATGCCCGCGCCTTTTTAGAAGGTCGTTTGCAAGAAGCCGATTTGCTGCATTACCGGCAAGAAATTTGTGCGCCACACGCCCGCACGGGCGAGGGCGCACGCGGTTTGTCAAGCTACCCGCATCCCTACTTGATGCCTGATTTTTGGCAGTTCCCCACCGGCTCCATGGGCATTGGCCCGATCAGCTCGATCTACCACGCGCGCTTCATGCGTTACTTGGCACACCGCCAGTTGCTCAACGGTGTGGAGCGCAAGGTGTGGGGTGTGTTTGGCGATGGTGAGATGGACGAGCCCGAATCCATGAGCGCGCTCACCTTGGCCGCCCGCGAAGGTTTGGACAACCTGGTGTGGGTGGTCAACTGCAATTTGCAGCGTTTGGACGGACCCGTGCGCGGCAATGGCCGCATCATCGACGAACTGGAAAAACTGTTCAGTGGCGCCGGCTGGAATGTGGTCAAACTCATTTGGGGCAGCGACTGGGACGGCTTGTTCGCGCGCGACACCACCGGGGCTTTGCCCCGGGCTTTTGCCAACACGGTGGACGGGCAAATGCAAACCTTTGCGGCCAAAGACGGGCGCTACAACCGCGACACCTTCTTTGGCCAAAACCCCGACTTGGCGCGTTTGGCGCAGGGCATGACCGATGAGCAAATCGACCGTTTGAAGCGCGGTGGCCACGATATGGTGAAGATCCATGCCGCCTACCAAGCGGCGGCGGCGCACACCGGCCAGCCCACGGTGATCTTGGCCCACACCAAAAAGGGCTACGGCATGGGCAGTGCCGGTCAGGGCAAGATGACCACCCACAGCCAAAAGAAATTTGACGACAACGACTTGATCGAGTTTCGCAACCGCTTTCAGCTGCCCTTGAGCGACGAGCAAGCCAAAGGGCTAGCCTTTTTAATGCCCGACGCCGACAGCGCAGAAATGCGCTACCTGCACCAGCGCCGCCAAAGCCTGGGCGGCTACCTGCCCAAGCGGATGACCACCTGCGCGGTCGTGCCGGTGCCCGACCTGGCCAGCTTCGCCAGCTTTGCCACCCAAGCGGGCGGCAAAGAGATGAGCACCACCATGGCCTTTGTGCGCATGCTGGGCGCCTTGCTCAAAGACACACAGCTGGGCCCCCGGGTGGTGCCCATCGTGGCCGACGAGGCACGCACCTTTGGCATGGCCAATTTGTTCAAGCAAGTGGGCATTTATTCCAGCGTGGGCCAAAAATATGCACCCGAGGACATTGGCTCGGTATTGAGTTACCGCGAAGCCCTGGACGGCCAAATTTTGGAAGAAGGCATCTCTGAGGCCGGTGCCATGGCCAGTTGGACAGCGGCGGCCACCAGTTACAGCGTGCACGGCTTGGCCATGCTGCCGTTCTACATTTACTACTCGATGTTTGGCTTTCAGCGGGTGGGCGACCAAATATGGGCCGCTGCCGACCAGCGTGCCCGGGGCTTTTTGTTGGGGGCCACCTCGGGGCGAACCACCTTGGGCGGCGAAGGCTTGCAACACCAGGACGGCTCCAGCCATGTGGTGGCCGCGACCATCCCCAATTGCAAAGCCTGGGACCCCGCCTTTGCCGGAGAACTCGCCGTCATCTTGGACCAAGGCATGCGCGAAATGATGTTTGAGCAGCAAGACGTTTTCTACTACATCACCTTGATGAACGAAAACCATGCCCAGCCCGATTTGCCCGAAGGCGTGACGGCGGATTTGCTGCGCGGCTGCTACCGTTTTGCCTCTGGGTCACCCAGCGCTGCCGTGGCCGGTGGCGAAAGCACCGCCGCCAAAGCACAGGGCCAGGCGCGCCGGGTCAGCTTGCTGGGCTCGGGCGCGATTTTGTATGAGGTCATCAAAGCCGCAGCACTGCTGCAGGCCCAGGGCATTGGGGTGGACGTGTTCAGTGTCACCAGTTGGAGCGAGTTGGCGCGCCAAGGCCAAGCCTGCGAAGCCGCCGAGTTGGCTGGTGCGGCATCGGTTGACACGCCCTTCATCACCCAGCAATTGGCGCTGGGCGCGGGACCCATCATTGCCGCCAC
>CAXNFO010000028.1:0-11057 GCA_964201395.1 Limnohabitans sp. | reverse complement strand
GAAAACTTCGTCTCCAAGATCAACACCAAAGGTCATGAGGATCGGCCCGAGTGGATGGGGCAAGTGGATTTCGCTGGCTTGAAGATCAAAGTGATCGCCTCGATCGTTGCCATCTCTGCGATCGAGTTGCTCAAGGGCTTTGTGAATCTCGGCGTCCTCCTGAAAAGCGGAGGCGACACACCTGCCATCTGGTCAGAGGCTGATCAGGCCATTGCATGGAAAGTCGGTATCCATGTCGTTTTGGTTATATCTGGCGTGCTTTTTGCCTACATGGACAGCATTTCCGAGCGAACCCATGCGCTCAAGCACAAAGGCCACGGCGATCATTGACCCCACTTAAAACACCCACCCTTCCAAATATACTTGGTGCGTCAATTTAACGCTTTTGCTTTTAATAGGTGGGAATCAATCCATGTCAGACGATAAGCCCAGAAGGAAAATGGCCGTGATCCTGGCTTCCGATATGGTCGGTTTTAGCAAGGCCATGGGTATGGATGAGACTGGGACTCTTAAAAAGCTCAAAGAATCCAGAGCCTTCATTGATAAGTCCATTGCGTCACATTACGGTCGCATATTCAATACCGCAGGCGATTCTGTGATTGCCGAATTCAGCAGCCCTGTGGATGCCGTCACTGCAGCGATTGAATTTCAAAAACTTTTGAAACAACGAAATTCCGTCAATAAACTTGAGAATCAAGCCCACTTCAGAGTGGGTATCAACCTGGGTGACGTGGCCATTCAGGGTGACAACTTGATGGGAGAGGGAATCAACATTGCTGCTCGGTTGGAGTCCATTGGCATACCTGACGGCATTTGTATATCCAACAGCGTTTACGCTGAAGTCCGCAAAAGATTCGATAGCGTCAGCTTTTACGCTCGTGGACCGCAATCACTTAAAAATATCGAAGAGCCCGTTGAGGTTTTTGACATCAGCATTGACAAGTCCCCAATCCAGTACGAGGCCATAAAACCAACAGATTCGCGCGTTGAACATACCGCACAGCCAACTTCGCCTGCTACACCAGAAGTGACAAAGGAAATGCGCGGCCTCATGATGCAAGCCTTGCAAGGTGATATGGATTCTTGTTACCAACTGGGCTACATCTACGAGCACGGGGAAGGCGTCGCTATCAACGAATCAGAGGCAATACGCTGGTACACAAAAGCTGCGACGGATGGCAGTCCAGAGTCGCAGTTTAATTTGGCCATGATGATGGAGCAAGGGCGCGGCTGTCCTGTGAATTTGCGCAAAGCTTTTTACTGGTATGAAAAAGCAGCCAACCAGGGAGACATTGAAGCCCAATTTAATTTGGGCGTTTATCTCACATCTGGAAAGGGGTGTGATGTTGACATCGTACAGGCCCACATGTGGTTCACATTGGCGGCACGCAAGGGAGACTCCGACAGCATTTCCAATAGGGACATTTTGGTGAAAAGACTCAATCCAGAGCAAGTCAAGCAATCCAAACAATTGGCAATGGATTGGATCGCCAACCATCAATAGTTGGCGAGTTGCATTATTCAAATAGCCATGTTAAGTCTTGATGAACTGAAATTAACTTATCTGAATTTGCAAAATGCATGGCCAAGAAAATGGCCTGGATTGCCTTTCATTTATCGGCAATGTGTCACTCAATTGGGCTGGGACCATTCGTTGATAAGCGCCTTACCTGACATCAATGCTTTATATGCATGCTCGAATAATTTATCTTTATTTATCGAAAAAAAAGGCGGCGTTCAGTTCGCAAAAAATCAAGAGCCGGCCTACCACAGTCGTTTGCATATTGCAGACACCATTGTCGGATTGACAGCACTGTTATTGGCGCAGCGATCATTTAACAAATTAGATTTGCAGAAACAATTGCATTTGGAGATGACTGCAATGCTGGCCATGCTGGGGCATGACTTGTTGCATGATGGCAGCGTCAACAACTACCCAGAGGAATTAGAGCGGCAATCGATCCATTTTTTAAGGCCATTTTTAAATGATCAGGGTGTTGCTAAGCGGGACATCAAAACAATAGATCAACTCATTTTGATGACTGATCCGATGAGCGTCCCCGAACATCATCAACGTGTCAGCCAATCAATTTTTGACGTCGCGAATGTCGACTGTTTAGGCTTGCTTCTGCAAGAGGCAGATATCTTGGCCAGCAGTGTCAATGGAAGCGCCAAAGTAAGAACCATGCTTTTGGCAAAAGAATGGCGTCATCGATACCCATCCAGATCAAGCCATTTGTTGACACCCGAGGGTAGATTGAAGTTCCTGACCTCATTCGCACAATTTTCCAGCCCAGCAAGCCGTATTTTGGACATTCAGGGAATGATCCAAAAGGAAATCAAATCGCTGCAAGATAAAGTATGTTGACTTTGCCATGCAATTGACCTGTCATTTTTTATTCACGCTTGCTAGCCCGCCACACGGTTATCAAATAAGGCACGATGAGCTACGCCTTGATCTGGTTTAAACGTGACTTGCGCTGGCAAGATCACGATGCGCTTGCGCTCGCATCAAAAAAAGGACCTGTGCGATGCATCTACATCGTTGAACCCGAACTTTGGTTGCAACCGGATTGTGCGCTCCAACACTTTGAGTTTATTCGGGAATCTTTGATAGAACTCGACGCATTTTTGCGCTCTCACGGCGGATGCTTAGAAGTCCATGCTGGTGAAGCAGTTGATGTGATGAATATGTTGTGGCAAGAGTCACCCTTTTCAACGCTTTATTCACATCAAGAAACAGGTAATGGCTTTACATATGCACGTGACTTAAAGGTGGCTACTTGGTGCCATGCAAACAAAGTTGTATGGACAGAGTTTGCACAGTTTGGCGTTGTGCGCCGTCTAAAAAATCGCAATTTATGGCGAACAGAATGGGAAAAGCATATGGCTTCGCCCATTCAAGATTTATACAACCTGACATTTTGGAGACAAGCTTCGACCGCACCCTTTGTGATGTCAGCCCCCGGCCATTTACAACATAACCCGCCCTTGAGGCAACGCGGCGGACGTTTGAAGGCATTGGAAACAATGCACAGCTTCTTAAATGCCCGCAGCATTGGCTATCGAGGCGGAATATCGTCTCCCCTGTCTGCTCCGGATGCATGCTCACGCCTTTCTGCATACCTGGCCTACGGTTGTATCAGCATGCGCGAGGTCGTTCAACAGACTCGGCGACACCTAGAACAACTTCCGCCTCAGGCATCTCGACATCGCTCGGGTTTGTCTGCATTCATCAGTCGACTGTATTGGCATTGCCATTTCATTCAAAAATTAGAGAGCGAGCCTGAGATTGAATGGCGCAATATGCATCGTGGATACGACAACCTGCGCGAACAATACTTTAACCAAGAATACTTTGACGCATTGAAACAAGCACGCACGGGTTGGCCCATGGTGGATGCTTGTGTCACCATGCTCAGGGAAACAGGCTGGCTTAACTTTCGCATGCGTGCCATGCTGGTCTCAGTGGCAGCCTACCCCCTGTGGCTGCACTGGCGGCCTGTAGGGGAGTGGCTGGGCACACAATTTTTGGACTACGAGCCAGGAATTCATTGGAGTCAGATGCAAATGCAATCTGGAACAACTGGCATCAATACAACACGGGTTTACAACCCCATCAAGCAAGCTCAGGATCACGACCCTAAAGGCCTATTTGTAAGGCGCTGGCTGCCAGCAATGCGCCATATTCCAAACTCTTGGCTGTTTGAACCATGGCACATGCCTGTCGAAATGCGGCAATCGATTGGAATCAAGCTGGGCATTGAGCTTGCAACGCCAATTGTCGATCTGGCAGTTGCCATTCGGGAATCCAAGCACAGGTTGCATGACCGCCGAAACACTACTGAAGTGCGCAATGGGAAAGAAGCTGTTATAGAAAAACACGCTTCGCGCATGAAGCCACACCGATCAACTAAGGCCAAACCGACAACGACGAACTCAGAAAAACAATTAGGATTTAATTTTTAATGCCTCGTCTCAAAACATCAGTGGATATAAAAAAGTTGACATCTGGCGATATCTCTGCAGTCATTCAAATGGCGTGGGAGGACCGCACGACGTTTGAAACAATCATGGAACGCATGGGCATCAGTGAGTCCGAAGTCATCAAAATAATGCGTTTGGAGCTCAAGTCAGATTCGTTTAAATTATGGCGAAAAAGAATGAAAGGAAAAGCGACCAAGCACCGTGCACTTCGCTCACCTGAAATGAAATTTTCAGATCACGCCATAGCTGACCATAGGCGCGGGAATTGTTAACCTCAATAAGTTTTTGATTGGATAAAAATGAATGACGACCCCAGGTGTTGCGGAACTGGAACTTGCATCATCAATGCTGAAGGAATTTGTTGGTGCGGACAGGTATGGGATGGCGAAAAAATGTCCATGCCCAAACCTAGCCCTGAGCCCTTGAAGCCTATTCAAGAAGACAAAATTCAGTAAACCCCCATCCTCTCTGGGCTGCGCAATCACCCACTGCGCCTGATCACAGCCAGCGTCATGCGTGATCTCACACAAGTGAGTCTGTGTACAGGCGATCACCTGCGGGCACATTCATCCAGATGACTGTGTGTTCATGCCACTGGCATCCACCAAGGACACATCTTCAGCCACGGCCCCGATTGCGATCAATGACTCAATTTCGGCCTTCTCCATACCCAGTTCGGTCAGGATGTCACGCGAGTGCTGACCCAGTCGTGGAGCACATGGCAGGGTGGGCTCCTGACTTTGATCAGATTTGTAGCCTGAGCCAAAGTCTGTCATGACCCCCATTGGGTAGTCGGTGTGGCGGACAGGCAAGGTCATGAGGGCTTCGGACTGGCAGCTCGCCACCAACTCACTCAGTTGCCGTAACTTCGCACAGGGCACCTGATGCGCCATCAATGCCTTCTCCAGTTCATCCACCTGTCGGTTCATGACGGCCTGGACCAGCAAAGCATGAACACGATCGGCATCTTTAGCCACTAGGAAGCCACCTCTTTGCAAAGCCACTTGGTCAATCAGCGCTGGATCCTTGTAAACCTCCGGCAAGCCAAGCACCTTACAAAGTGCAGTGAACTGCACAAGGGTGTTGGCGGCGGTCGAGATCCATCCGTCGTCACACTGAAAAGTAGCTGCACCTGGACTGCCTGAAAAACCTCGGTTTCCAATCCGAGGCGCATCTTCCGCGCCGGTAGCAACACGCGATGCATCCGGCCACATCAGCTGCAAGCCCGCCTGCGCCATTGATACATCCAGATAGGCACCCTGGCCCTGCCTGAACTGCCTGATCAGCGCTGTCAAAATCGCCTGCGCTCCCATCATGCCGGTGGCAGTGTCAACCACCGGAAATCCAACCTTCATCGGCTCTTGTCCTTCCACACCCTGCATCATGCTCATGCCGATAGCTGATTGAACCACATGGTCATAAGCGGCTCTTGAGCTCCAGGCGCCTTCCTGACCAAAGCCCGATATGGACGCGTAGATGATCCTAGGGTTGAGGGCGCTCACCGCTGCGTAGTCAAACCCCAAGCGGGCGACAGCCCCAGGCCGAAAGTTTTCTATGAAGACATCAGCACTCGCCACAAGGCGACGCAGAACGTCTTTGCCACCAAGTGTTTTCAAATCAAGGGCCAGCGACTTTTTGCCCAAATTAATGGCCGCAAAACCAACAGAGATACCAGGGGCTAAAGCCTTACCCGAGCGGCGCAGGATATCCCCCTTGCCTGGCTTTTCGATCTTGATCACCTCGGCGCCTTCCAGGGCAAGATAATGTGAGGCGGTGGGGCCGGCAATCACATGAGACAGGTCTAGAACCCGCACTCCTTGAAGCGCATTCAGTCCCATATCAGTCGGCCTTGACACCGGTCAGCTGAATCAGCTTGGCCCATTTTTGCGTCTCAGCCTTCATAAAATGACCAAAGGCTTCCGGTGATGCCGAGACTTCTGCCTCAGATCCCGCCCCCGCAAAGTAGGTACGCAACTCAGGGTCAGCCAATGCCTGCTTCAAAGCACTGTGCAGCTTTTGTACATCGGCGCTGGGCGTACCCACCGGAACCCAAAGCCCTGACCACGATTCCTGCACGAAAAGTTCTTCGCCGTATAGCTCCTTCATCGTCGGTACATCCGGCAATGAGCTGATCCGCTTGGCACCAGTCACCGCGAGAGCGCGTGCTTTGCCAGACTTGACCATGGGTACGCCAGTGCCAGCAATCGGAAAGGCGAACTGGATCTGCCCACCGATCAGCGCTGGCATCAATTCGACAGAGCCCCGATACGGGATGTGTACCGCATTGAGCTTGAGCAGATTGACAAAGCTCGCCCCCATGATGTGCGCAGAGGTGCCGATACCGCCCGAGCCATAGTTGATCTGCCCCGGCTTATTGCGTAAGAGGGCCTCCAACTCCTTAACCGTTTTGACGGGCGAGTCCACCGGCACCACCAGGACCGTCGGAGAGGTGCTGGTTTGCCCCACGGGCAAGAATGAGGTCAAGGGATCAAATTTGGCCTGCGGCCTGAGGATCTTTTGCACCACCTGAGAAATTGAACCGGCCAGCACGGTATAGCCGTCGGGCGGGGCTTGGGTGACCAACTCCGCAGCCAGGATGCCCGCTGCCCCGACACGGTTTTCAACCACCACGGCGACGCCCAAGGCGTCAGCAAGCCGGGGGGCCAGCCGCCGAGCGTCGATGTCCGGCCCGCCACCTGCGGCAAATGGCACAACGATCTTGATTGGCCTCGTTGGAAAGGTTTGGGCCACGCCATGGAGCGAGAAAGTGAATAGCAACCATCCCAGCACACATCTGATCATGTTTTTGTGAGTATTCATCATGTCTCCTGAAGTGTTTTATAGGTTAATGCAAAGATGATTGAGATTCACCAATCAATATACCAGCACATGTCTCAGTGAATCGTCCCGGGTGCGGTGGAGGCACCAAACTCTCAGAGATAGTTAAAGAACTGACCAGGCCGCGTGCAAGCTTCGTTCATGAAATCCCTTCCAGCGAAACCCGGTCGCATCAAGAGCAGGCAGATGGTTTGCCCTTGCAAACAATGTGGATGGGATGCGGGAAGTGCACCAAAAAGTAGTCACCTAGGCTACTGCTCGTCCGATCAAACCCCATTGCTTTCCTTGCTGCACTGACTTAACCTGAGTCCATTGAAGACAAGCAATCAACTTGAGGACGAGATGAACATCGACATTGTGAACACCCTCGCCAGCAACTTGGAGCCGGGCGATCACCCCTATCTTCAAGGGGCCTGGACACCCTTGCTCGAAGAGGTCAACGCGACCGATTTAAGGGTTCTAGAAGGTTCCATTCCACTGGATATTGATGGCGTCTATTTGCGCAACACCGAAAACCCGGTCTTGCAAGCCAAGGGCAAGTACCACCCCTTTGATGGCGACGGCATGCTGCACATGGCCGCCTTCAAAAATGGTCAGGTCAGCTACCGCAACCGCTTCATAAAAACCAAGGGCCTGCAAGCTGAACTCGAAGCCGGGCGCGCCCTGTGGGCAGGCCTGATGGAAGACCCCGCCCTGTCCGAGCGAGCAGGCTGGGGCGCTCACGGCGGACTCAAAGATTCCTCGAGCACCGATGTGGTCGTGCATGCCGGACGCGCATTGACCACGTTTTACCAATGCGGTGAAGGTTATCGCCTGGACCCACTGAGCCTGGAGCAAGAAGGTATTCCGCCCTGGTCACCAATCGATGGTATTTCAGCCCATTGCAAGGTGGACGAAAGCAACGGCGAGTTGCTGTTTTTCAATTACTCTAAGCATGCGCCGTACATGCACTATGGCGTGGTCGACAAGCACGACAAGCTGGTGCATTACGTGCCCATTCCTTTGCCGGGTCCGCGCTTGCCGCACGACATGGCCTATACCGAAAACTACGCCATCCTCAACGACTTTCCCCTGTATTGGGACCCCGATTTGCTGGCCCAAGGCAAGCATGTGGTGCGCTTTTTCAAAAACACGCCCTCACGCATCGCCATCATTCCACGGCGCGGTCAGACCAAAGACATCATCTGGTTTGAAGCCGCACCCACCTTTGTGCTGCACTGGCTCAATGCATACGAAGAGGGCGACGAGATCGTGCTCGACGGCTATTTCCAGGACAACCCCATGCCGCGCAACTACGAAGGCGCGCCTGCGGGTTACGAGCGAATGATGTCGTATCTGGATCAGAAAAAAATGGGCTGTCACCTGCACCGCTGGCGCTTCAACCTGAAGACCGGCAAGACCACGGAAAAGCGGCTCGACGAGCGCATTCTGGAATTCGGCATGTTCAACCAGCGCTTCGCCACACAGCCTTACCGCTATGCCTACAGTGCCGTTCAAGTGCCCGGTTGGTTCTTGTTCCATGGCTATGTCAAACATGACTTGCAAACCGGCGAATCCTGGGAGATCCGTTTGCCTGAAGGCCAATACGCCAGCGAAGCACCCTTTGCCCCACGCGTGAATGCCCAGGACGAAGACGACGGCTACTTGGTGAGCTTCATCACCAACGAAAAAAGCCAGCGTTCAGAAATCATCCTGATCGACTCCAAAAATTTTGAAGCCGGCCCGGTCTGCCGCATTGAGTTGCCGCACAAACTGTGCAGCGGTACCCATGCCTGCTGGGCCAGCGGCACTGATTTGGAACGCGGCGGCTTGCTCTCTGGGCAAGCACACTGATCCCACCCCACCGCCATCCCCCGAAACGCGATCTGACTTGGAGAACACCATGGGACTTGAAACCTTCGTTGAAACACCCCCCTATCTGATTGACAACCCGAATTTAAAAGGGGGGTTTGCACCGGTGGATAAAGAGTTGGTGGTAAAAGATTTTGAAGTCATCGGCGAAATCCCCAAAGATTTCAGCGGAATGTATGTTCGCAACGGCCCTGTGCCACAGCACACGCCCAAAGGCAAATACCACTGGTACGACGGCGACGGCATGTTGCACGCGGTGCATTTTCAAAAAGGTCAGGTCACTTACCGCAATCGCTGGGTCAACACCGACGGTCTGCAGGCCGACCAAGCGGCTGGTGAAAGCCTGGCGCCCGGACTTAAGCAACGCCTGCCCGAAGGCGCATTGCCTGACGATGCGCTCAAAAACACCTCCAATACGGATGTGAAATTTCACAACGGCAAATTGCTCTCCATGTGGTATCGCGGAGGCGCGGTCTACCAGGTGGATCCCTTGACGCTGCAGACCGTGGGCAAGCTCGAATCCGATCCACGCCTAAAGGGTCTGCAAATTTCGGCCCATTCACGGGTTGACGAACGCACGGGCGAATACCTGTTTTTTGCCTATGGCAACCAACACCCGTACATGCACTATGGCGTGCTCAGCGCCTGCGGCGAATTGAAAACCCTGGTCCCGGTGGAATTGCCAGGACCACGCTTGCCGCACGACATGGCCATCACGGCCAACTACAGCGTCTTGCATGACTTCCCGCTGATCAACAACCCCGAAGCCTTGAAGGCGGGGCGTTACAGCCTGGAGTTTCACCCCGAGTGGAAATCGCGCTTTGCCGTCATCCCCAGACACGGCAGCGCGCAAGACATCCGCTGGTTTGAAGCCGACCCGCGCTACATGCTCCATGTGGCCAACGCTTGGGAAGAAGTCAACGACCAGGGCGAGACCGAAATCGTGATGCTGGGCACGCCTTACGCCATGCCCAAACAGTTTGACGGCAGCCTGGATGTCAAGCGCTTGCTGTTCACCATAGGTACCCAGGGGACCGAATACGAGTTCTACCAATGGCGCTTTAACCTGAGCACCGGCCAGACCCGCGAAAGCGTGGTGGACGATATCTTGAACACCGAGTTCCCGATGATCAACGCCTGGTACCAAGGCCACAAAACCCGCTACTCCTACCATGTGCTGATGGGTCGTGCGCGCACCGTAGAGCAACCCCACTTTGCAGGTTTGGCCAAGTACGACCTGGAAACCGGCAGCGCTGTGACTTACCACCCCGGCGAAGGTTACTGGTTCAGTGAGGCCCCGTTTGCCCCGCGTGACAACCCGCAGTCCGAAGACGATGGCTACCTGATCGGCTTTGTCTGGAACGGCCTGAAAGACCGCTCAGAAGTCTGGATCATCGATGCTCAACACATCGGCAATGGGCCAGTGGCGCGGGTCATCTTGCCGCAGCGCGTGCCGCATGGTTTTCACAGCACCTGGGTGCGTGAGTCTCTCCTACCCATTCCCTGATGGCATGGCACCGCCAAAGAACACGGATGTCCGAACTCCCAATGCACAGGACTTGTTGGATGTCTGGAACCTGGTGCACTGGGCGTTTTAAAGACTGATTTGGAGACATGGATGACCCTCTTCGAAAAGCACCAGGCCCGTTTTGAACTTGCCCAGCAAGCCTGCGCCACGCGCCATTGCTGGAGCCCTTACCCGGAAATGCCTGACAAGTACCCAGAGGCAGCGCAGGCCAAAATCGCAGGGTTCGCGGCTTTTGAACAGCACCTGAAAAAGGGTCGATTTGAACTGAACCAACCCGGTATCACGAACTGGATCGGCGAAGAAATATCGCCCTACACCCAACAAGCATTGGGCGTGGTCTACCCGCAATCGGACATAAACACCCTGTTCGACGCCGCCGAAAATGCGATGGACAACTGGGCACAAGCGCCTTACACGCAGCGCATTGGCGTGCTGATGGAAGTGCTCGAAGCCCTCTACTGTGACCACTTGTTTGAAATCCTGCACGCAGTCATGCACACCGCCGGGCAAAGCTACAACATGGCTTATGCCGGTTCAGGCGTGAACGCGCTGGACCGCAGCATCGAGGCCCTGGTGTATGCCGAACAAGCCATGCGCGCGGTGGCGCCTTCGGCCCACTGGTCCAGGCGCTTTGGCAACTCTGAGATCCACTTGCTAAAGACCTACCGTTTGGTGCCCCGTGGCACAGCCGTGTGTTTTTCCTGCGCCAGTTTTCCAACCTGGAACGCGTGGCCGTCCATGATGGCGAGCCTGGCCACAGGCAATCCGGTGATCGTCAAACCCCACCCTGCCACCGTATTGCCCATGGCCATCACGGTCAAGGCCTTTCGCCAGGTGCTGCAGGCCGCAGGCT